>NZ_LNDC01000051.1:3135-43873 GCF_001870905.1 Geitlerinema sp. PCC 9228 | reverse complement strand
AAGTTGAGTCTATTCTGGTCATTACGGCAAGAGGACATGGATGTCGTCAAATGATGCTCATGGATAAATATGGTTTTCCCCGGGTTGGATATCAGCCCAAAAATCCTCCCAAAGACTGGAAAACGGGAGATATTGTCCGTGTGGTCAAAGGCAAGCACCAAGGTCTTCGTTCGGCAAGGATCAAAATAGTCAGGTCTAAAGGCAGCTTTAGCCTGAGTGTGAAGGGAAAGATAGTCAGTGTCTGCCGTAATCACATCCAGCCAATCTTTAAGAAAGATGGCTACGACTATCAAGTCAATATAAGTCAATTATTGTCCAGTAAACAACCTATTAGGAAGTAGCAGTGGCAAGTAGGGGGCGGCGGCAACACCACCAAAACGCAACTATTTTCCCCTACGGCAGCTCTTTCCCCAAATCCGTATGAAGCAGCGTATTTGGGAAAAAGCTTTTTGAGTTGGCGCAATCGGGATGACAGGATTTGAACCTGCGACATCCTGCTCCCAAAGCAGGCGCGCTACCAAGCTGCGCTACATCCCGTTAGTACCTTTATATCATACAGGAAAATGTTGTGTTTGTCCAAGAAAAATATACCGTTCAATTTTGACCCCTTGTCTGCTTTCAGAACCGCCTATAATGATGCAGGAAGTGGGTAGCCAATCGTTCCTAGCCTTGGCTGCACCGACCCACAACCAAGGGGGAATTTACTGGAACCATATGTGGATACAAAGATTGATTGCCGCTATTTTTCTTGGGGGTCAAGTTATCGTTCATCTGGTCGAGGGGAAACTGCACCGCCGCAATACCATGGAACAAATGTCCATGGTGGGTCCCGAATCCCTGGGAATTACCTTGTTGACAGCTTTGTTTGTGGGGGCCGTTTTTACCATTCAGGTAGCTAGAGAATTTATCACCTTCGGGGCAGGCCAAATGGTTGGCGGGGTTTTGGCTTTGTCGCTGGTGCGAGAGCTGGCACCTGTTTTGACGGCTGTGGTTTTGGCTGGTCGGGTAGGATCGGCGTTTGCGGCGGAGTTGGGGACCATGCAAGTGACCGAGCAAATCGATGCCTTATATGTTTTAAAAACCGACCCCATCGATTATTTGGTAATTCCCCGAGTGGTGGCTTGCTGCATTATGCTGCCTTTGCTGACCATTCTTTCCTTTGTTACGGGAATGGCTGGCGGTGCTGTGGTGGCTGCGAACATTTATAATTTGCCCATCAACAGTTTTATCGACTCGGTGAATACCTTTTTAAGTGTATTGGATTTGGTGAATGCCTCTTTGAAAGGCTTGTGTTTCGGTTTGTTGATTGCCGTGATTGGCTGCAGCTGGGGATTGACCACTACTGGGGGTGCGAAAGGCGTTGGTAAATCCACCACCACGGCTGTGGTCACTTCTTTGCTGGCAATTTTTATTAGCAATTTTTTCCTGTCTTGGATTATGTTTCAGGGATTGGGGCAAAGCCTGCAACAAGGATTTTAAGGGGCGAACTCGATAGAATAGAACCATAGACTTCAAGGATAGCTAGTTTACGAGAAAAGACGGGAGCTGGAAAGCCCTGCCTCTTTCCCAGCCGGGATGAAAAGCGACCCGTGTGGCGGTCGCCGCCATCGGTCAATCTGAAATTTATGCTAGGATTTTCAGAATAATGCAGCATCTCTAGCCATGCTCGTTGTTGAGTTCCAAGTAAAAGGAAAGCCCTACCAATACCGCGCCATTGATGAAGCCATCTCGTGCTGAGCCTGTCGAAGTATCGGACAGCTCAATTTGTCCGCAACCAGGCTTGGTGCCATTGGATGCACCACCGAGGCGTTGACAAACACGATCGGCGCCAATCTTGCCAAGTGTGGTGCCACAAATTTTCTTGGGTTCAACAACTCAATAGCATGGTAGGCAGGCGGCTGCCGAACGAGCCTGGTCGGCGATTTCACGTTTTTACGAACATTGTAAGTAGAAAATTCCTGACAAAAAGGGATATTCTCAATTTAAAAAGAATGAATACTCGTTCGGTCGAATACAAAATCTCAGGTGGGAAGCTTGTTGACCCCAAACAAATCGTCTTCAAAGACAAAAAGGGAATTGGACGTCTCCCAGGTAGTCGAAGGGATTTAGCCTTCTTTGGGGCAGAAAACATCAAGCGGGTTCGTTTAATTTGTAGGGACGCAACGCGTGACGCCCCTACTGATGGCTATTATTGTCAGTTCTGCGTTCGTGCTGACAACGAACAACAATTAGAACCAACGGGAAAAACCTACCGATTGGATGTAGGATTGAAAGCCTTCTACACGGACTCCAACGGTTATAGCGAACCTAATCCTAGATTCGATCGGAAAAGCGAGAAACGATTGAAGCGTTTTCAACGCCGTGTTGGGAGTAAAAAGAAAGGTTCCGCGAAGTTGCTTTCCACACGAATCTATATTTGTCAGTGTGGGTGTCGGTTGGATCGAGAGGAAAATGCGGCACATAAAATTTGGGAACTTGTTTTAAGTACGGTGGGGCACACCGAAACTTCTGTCGGTGAGACAGGAAATGCTTCCGGAGATTGGTCCGCTACGGTAGCTGGCGAAAGCCTGTTTCCGCAAGACGAGTCGTTGAAGGAAGAATCCGCGTCTGGTTACAGTGCGGAGTGTCAAGTATTGGTGTTTAGCAAATGGGAGGGAGTTATTGTGGCTACTGCGTCCTCTATGAATTCATCTGCTTCTACGGTAGAACTACGACCCAGCTACAAATTGCCCTTGGCTTTGGTCGTCATTGCTGTGGCTTTGGTTTGGTGGCAAATTGCGATCGCTTCTGCGGTTGGTTTGTTCGGTTTGTTTCTAGCCTTCCAAGCAGCGACTATTCGCTTGCAGTTTACTGATTCAGCGTTGGATGTCTACCGTTCGGGGAAACTCATCCGCCAGTTTCCCTATTCCGACTGGCAGAATTGGCGCATTTTCTGGTCGAAAGTCCCCATTTTGTTTTATTTTAAAGAAGTCAAAAGCATTCATTTCGTCCCGGTTTTGTTCGATGCTCGCACGCTGCGTAGCTGTTTGGAGCAAAAATGTCCCATTGTCTAGCCGCTTGGGGAAAAATTGGCAAGCATTTTTCATTGCAGGTAGGACAATCCTGAGCTATGTTGCTTTCCCATCCCCAACCCTCCAACTATAGAACCTTCGCTTTGCGGCCTATTTTCGTTTTGTCCATGAATTCAGAAGCAAATCAAAATCGAGATTCGCAAAACCAAAACCCACAAAAGTCGCGATCGCAGGAATTAATGTCCCCAACCAACCAAGTCCCCCCGTCCGATCCCTGGGAAACTGATAGCGAAGCCACTAACGAACCCACCTCGCCAACGGAACCTGTAGAAGGTATTACCGATCTGCAACGCCAAAAAGAGCGTTTGCAAGCAGAGATCGAGCAGTTGCAAGCCAAAAAAAGGCAGCTGAGTGAGGAGCAGTTGCAGCCGACCCAAGCCAAAATCGATCGCATGATCGAGCTGGGATTGCAGGAGTTGCAGGAACGCAAGCAGTCTTTGGAAGTTTCCATCGAACAGCTGGAACGGCGGCGGGAACGCATTCAAAGAGAAATGCGGACGACGTTTGCCGGTGCTTCCCAGGAACTGGCGGTACGGGTGCAAGGGTTTAAAGATTATCTGGTAGGGAGTTTGCAGGATTTAGCGGCGGCGGCGGAACAACTGCAACTTACCCCGGAAGAAGCGATCGTATCGGAACCCACAGCTACGGAAGCCACCCCATCGCCGACCCCCTCACCATCGGCGTCCGAATCCTCTCCATTTCGCTCTCGCAACGGACGTTTCCAAGACGAAGCTCAGGAAATTCGGCGCTGCTTGGACCAATACCGCAAACGACCGGATTACTACGGTCCTCCCTGGCAGCTACGCCGTACTTTTGAACCGGTGCATGCGGAACGGGTTTCCCAATGGTTTTTTGCTCAAGGGGGCCGCGGTGCGGTTCGTTCCATGGGAAGTCGCTTGCAGAATATTCTCATTGCAGCGGCGGCAATTTCTATCTTGCGTCGCTTGCATGGCAACCGCTTGCAAACGATGATTTTGGCCCACACTCCCGAACGTTTGGGAGAATGGCGACGGGGATTGCAAGATGGTTTGGGGATTTCGAGAGCCGATTTTGGTCCGGATAAAGGGGTAACGCTGTTTGAATCGCCGGAGGCTCTGGTTCAGAAAGCGGACCGCGTGGAACAGTCGGGTCAACTACCGTTGATTGTGGTAGATGAAGCGGAAAATCAAGTAAGCCTGTCGATTTTGCAGTTTCCTTTGTGGATTGCTTTTGCTCCCGACCCGTCGGCACCCACTCCGACCTATTGGTAGTCCCATTTCTAAAAAACAATGATTTTCTGAGATTTGTCAATATCTCTGGAAGGGGCGTTTTAAGAAGCGCCCCGATAAAAGCATCCCGATTATTTATTGCAATTTTTTAAGAAGGTGGGCTCGGATGGTTTTGCTATGGGGTTGACAAATCCCTGGGAACCGATGCTGTGTTCGTTTTCTGCTCAAAAGGCTACCTCGCGATCGCGACTTCGGTGTACAGTAACTTTAGAAGATATGTATTCTATGCAATTATGACTTCTTGGCTTGTATTGAACGGTTTCTTGCTGCTCGCAGCTTATTTGCTCGGTTCGATTCCCACTGGCTATCTGTTGGGACGCTGGCTGCAGGGAGTTGACATTCGGGAACACGGGTCCGGTTCCACCGGAGCCACCAACGTTCTGCGTACGGTGGGAAAACTTCCCGCTTTGGTTTCACTGCTGGTAGATATCGGCAAGGGCCTCGCCGCGATCGCTTTGGTAAGCTGGAGCTATACCTGGCCGGTAGCAACCCAACTTGTCCCCGATGCTACCGGGATGGAAACCTGGCTGCCGTGGATAGCTACTTTGGCTGGTTTGATGTCCCTGGTGGGTCACAGCAAATCCCTTTGGATTGGTTTTAGCGGTGGCAAGTCGGTAGCTACCAGTTTTGGCGTTTTGCTGGGAATGTCCAGTTCTGTGGCTTTGGGAACTTTGGGAATTTTTGTTCTTGTCATTGCCCTTTCTCGCATTGTTTCCCTCAGTTCCATGACTGCTGCTATTGGGGCCAGTGCTTTGATGGTTTTCACCCACGAACCCCTGGCATACCAAATCTTTGCTATTGCTGGCGGTATTTACGTCCTATGGCGGCATCGCAGCAATCTCTATCGTTTGTGGACCGGTACCGAGCCAAGATTAGGACAAAAATGGTCTACCAGTAACAGCCAATCTTAAACTTAAAATAATTCAAGGGCAATTGAATTTCCGTATCATTTTTGACACTGCGGACAAAAATGGGAAGAGCGACCGGCTAATTTCAAACGTTCGATGGGGGTTTGGCAGCAGCGGCAGGGTTCTCCGGTACGACCGTATACCCAAGCCATGCCGCTGTAGTTGCCGTTCACCCCTTCTGTATTTAAAAAACTGCTAAAAGTCGTTCCGCCAGCATCGATGGCTTTTTGCAAAATTGTCTGAATAGCTTGCTGCAAGCGTTCGCAGGTATGGCTGGTGATATCGCAACAAAGGGTTGTGGGGTGGATGCCGGCGACAAACAGGACTTCGTCGGCATAAATATTTCCCAAACCAGCTACGATTTCCTGGTCCAAAAGAGCGTTTTTGATCGGACGGCGTCGCTTGTGCAGCTGTTGCTGTAGGTACTGGTAGGTAAAAGTTTCGCCAAGGGGTTCCGGTCCTAGTTTTTGCAAACCAGTCATAATGACCTCGGGGGAAGTTTGCGGCGGTACCCACCAAAGGCGTCCGAAGGTCCGTTGGTCTACAAAACGCAATTCGCCTTCGTTGATAAAGAACAATCGCACCCGCGTGTGTTTGCCAACGGGAGTTTCTGGGGTGACCCACAGCAGCTGACCGCTCATCCGCAGGTGTACTCCCAAGAAACCGGCGTTGGCCTTGGTTTGCGAATAGTAGAGGGAGGCTAGTAAATATTTTCCCCGCCGCTGCCACGAGGCAATGGCGGTTCCAGTTATGTTTCCCCAAAATTCCCATGAGGAAATCGGGTAGGCAAGGCTGCGATGGAGCAAAACCTCACCTCCCGATATGACAGTATGACGGGTTTTTTGATTTAATCCCCGACGAACGGTTTCTACTTCTGGCAATTCAGGCACGAAATGCCAAGACTCCTTGCATGAGGGGAGTACTAACCTTGAGATTTTTTCTTAGATTTTTTCTCTGGTGCCGCTTCGACAACTTCTAGCTCTTCCATAGCGAAGTTGTTGGTGTTTACACCATAAGCACCAGGGGAACTGCTCAGTCCGGTATAGTTAAGTTTATCAAAACGGACGATGACGGGATAGCGGATACCGCTTTGGTCCACAGAGGCCACCGTACCTACGTCTTTATACCAGTAGGATTCGGGACGCAGGATGCGGACTTTCGCACCACGTTTAATTTCAGCTTGTCCTTGAGTCATAGTTTTCCTCTGGAATTTGCTATCAAAAACAAAAGGTTTTCCCTTTAGAGTACTATGCGATTGGCAATCTCAAAACCGTTTCGTTTTTAAGTTTTATTACCGATTGCCATCAAGTGGTTACTGCTGCCACCGCAAACGCACGAAGTGAGCGGGACGACCCCACATATCCTCTACGGGGAGAATTTCCTCGAAGGCTAAGTTAAAGGGGATGCTGGTGGTTAAATATTTTTGCGCGATCGCTCCCAAATCGGGTGCCACGGTTGCGGCTGTGGTGGCTGCCAATCCTAACCCTGCCAGTTGGGTGAGGGGGTCTTTCGGTAAGAAGAAATTGGCGCCAACCGCAAATCCTGCGGTTAGTAATAGGCTAACAGATAAGTTGGTGCCGCAGCGAGGGTGTACGGCCAAGTCCCATTCTCCGCTGGTAATGCGTTGCAAAGCTGTACGGACGGCATTTTCCAGTTGGTTTTTGTTGACTTGACCGTACAGGTAAAATCCCGACTCGGTGGACATTCCCCCCAGCATTTGGTTATCTGTACCCATAGGAGGGTTGGGTGTGCGATCGCGGTGGGGACTGGTTTCGCTCAATACCCACACGGTGGCATGTTCCAGTGCGTGTACCTGACGTAGCATCAGCAGTTCTTTTAACCCAGGAAAAAAGTTGAGCTGTTCTAGCAGTTCCAGGTCCTGGGTGGCTCTGGGTACGAATTCAAAGGGATACTGTCCGGTAGAAGCGGTACTTGTCATGGCAAGGAACCTCCAACAATGGCTTGGGTTGGCTCGATACGATCGATGTCTCTTTATAGATCGACTCTAACCCCAAATTTCAAAAACTGTCGGCGGTTGTTCGGATTTTTTGGCCAATGGCTGGTTGGCCAGTTTTCCCCTGGTGCAACTCACTTGAGCGGCAGCCAACCCAATTCAGAATTGCTTCAGGAAAGCTCGACTTCGATTCGTTGCCGATTTTTTCCACCTGCGGCATTTCCATCCAAAACACCGCCGCCTACGTCCCAGGAAAACAAAAATTCACATATCGGGGTAAACAACTGGAACCAACGTCAAGACGCTCACGGAACCTTTGCCTACGTGGCTAGTTCTGACGACAAACACTACTTCGTTCTCGAATCGCATTTAATGTTGCGTGGCGGTGTGGAAGAAGAAAATATTCGCTTCTGGTTGAAGAACCTCATCAAACATATCAATCCCTTTGAAGAACAGGTAATTGCCACCCTGAAGGAAGTTGGCGAGGATAATAATATTTGTCAAGGAAACGGCAACGGTATTTGGGGTTCTCTGTTGGACCTGACAGCTAGTGCTTTAGATACTTATAATGTATGGAATTCTTCCCGTGACTAGCCGTCTATAAATTTTTCTTTGAGCGATCGCGAACTGCACCCAGGAAACGCGATCGCTCATTTGGGATTATTTTTCCGCCATTGATGGCTGTATTTGCAAGGAATCCATCATGGCATCGAGGATTTTCTTGTTGCGTTGGTAATTGCGCGAGGAACTATCGTAGGTAGTAGCCACGAAAGTGCGATCGCCCAAATCGACTTGATAGCTATAAAATTTCATATTTTTCGGCAGCATTCCTTTGCCTGTTGCTTGTCTTTCTATGACAATCGTCGTGCGATCGCCGATGGTTGTGGTATTTTTAAACAGTTGCTTGCTGCTAATTTTCGTTTCTTTACTCATTTGGCGAAGCTTCTGAAAAGGAATTGCTTCTATGCGAATATTGATGGCAGCAAAGTTTTCCGTACGTGGTTCGATTTCCAGTGGTTGCTGGTCAAAGAAATGACAGGTGGCTACCACTTCCCCTGAATTGGTAAACCATTGCTGGGGATACTGAATGCTATAGCCTTGTTCTTCGTTGGTACAGGTTTGGCTTAAAGCGGGAATGTTTCCGTTTTTCCCTGTTTTGGGTGTTTGAGGTGTTTCTTGATTCGGTTGAGGAGTGGCAGTTGGCGAAGGAGAGGTGGTTGGTTGGTTTTGGGGATTTTTTGCTTGCTTTTGCGTGGTTAAGGTGCAACTACTGCACAAGGCGACGGTCAAAGCCAAGCATCCCCAGCAACTCAAACGGCGAATGAATTGCATGTTTCTTGCATCGACTCTCTAATTCCGTTTGACCACAATAACGTTTTTTCTCCGCCACCAACAAACTAGTACAATCAATTATTCCCAACCACCAAGCGCTCGTTTGAATAGATACCATGTCTAAAAAAACATTGATTTTCTAGAATTTCCCAATTTCCCTGGTAGGAGTACCTCACGAAATGATTTTGCTATTTACTCCTGCCGGATTCAATTTCCGATCGCAGCGATTTTGGTAAGAAGTTTTGGCGAAAAAATTGAACCAGTCTCTACTTCTACATAAGCTGGCGCTCGTCTCTTTTTTGAAAGTTTTTATACGATCTCCTTAAAAGTTGGCAATAAATAATCGGTGTATTTTTGTAAGCTTGTTTCTGCCGCCAAACGCTCAAAATTCTAAAACGCCTACCAAAAGGAGAACGCAAGCGATCGTCCTTCCCAGTCCCCTTCCCATTGGCTAAAATAGCTTATTAGAAAGTCGGTTCTGTAGATATTGCAAAAGCGATCGCAGCAAGCAGGGTTGCAGCCATTTAGTCCTCACGATTTCCGGCGTACGTTTTGTTCGGATTTGCTGGATGCCGGCGTCGATATCGTTACCGTACAACGACTAGCCGGCCAAGCTTCCCCAGCTATGACGGCGCGTTACGACCGAGGCGGCGAAGAAACCAAACGCCAGGCAGTGCAAGTATTGGGATTTTGAACCTTGAGCGCGGCAATTCTCGATCGCCGTGAAAGCAGTTCAATCTAAATTTTCCGCATTGGTTTGGCGACAATGTTGCAAAAATTCCAGCAACTCAGCTTCTTGAAACCGACTGGCTAGCCGAGTAACTTTTTGGGTAAAATCGGCTAGATTGGGGTTGATATTTTGCAAGTGGTGGACGTATTTTTCAACTCTTCTCAAACTACCTTTACGTACTAGTTCTTGCAAATATTGTAGTTCGTTGCTGGGAGGCAACGCCAGCCTTTGCGGTTCTACTGTTTGTGGTTGGGTACTTGCTTCCCGCTCGACCCATTGCAAGTCCAAATGGTATGCCAATTTTTGCAACAACTCCGATAAATCGATCGGTTTGGGTAAAAAATCATCGCTGCCGGCTTGGCGAAAACGATCGCGATCGCTTGCAAAAACCCGAGCAGAAGAAATTACAATTGGTACTTGAGAAAACTCTGGCGAGCAACGCAGTCGTCGAATCCAATCCCAATCGTTTTGGGGCGATACTGATGTATCGGTTATCAGCAAATCTGGGGGCAAATCTTGCGCTTTTTGCCATAGGGTTGGGGCATCAGCAGCTTCCACAATTTCAAATCCCAAAGGTTGCAACCAATTGATAAGAACGGTACGGTTTTCCCAGCGGGCATCGGCTACCAGAATTCGCCGTATTTTTCCTTGATAGCCAATAATTTGGCGTAACTCTGTAGAATCGGTTTTGGCTGTTGTTTCCACCACCGGCAAAATCAAATCAAACCAGAAAGTACTGCCGTGCTGGGGAATGCTACGAACTTGAATAGTACTGCCCATTAATTGTGCAAATTTTTGACTTAAAGGCAATCCCAATCCCGTTCCTTGGGTATTTTTCTTGGTAGGCGAAGCTTGTTCAAAGGGTTGGAAGATTTTTTGGATTTCTGCTTCTGGAATCCCCACGCCAGTGTCTTGAACTTGAAAGCGAATTTTGGCTGTTGGATGGTCTTTATCTGTTTGAGAAGATGCTAATATGTTGACTTGGAGGGTAACGGTTCCGCGCTCGGTAAATTTGATAGCATTGCCCAATAAGTTGACCAGAATCTGTCGCAATCGTTTGGCGTCACCTGCCACCATTTCTGGTAGTTGCTCGTCGGGTAGGTAGCGAAAAGCAATGCTTTTCTGTTGGGCTTTGATACGACACATCTGAACCACACCCTGGAGAAAAGAAGGTAGTTGAAAATCGCTGGGATGCAGCTCCATTTTCTGGGCTTCGATTTTGGATAGGTCTAAAATATCGTTAATCAAGGTAAGCAAATGGGAGCCGCATTCGTGAATAATATCTGCCCCTTGGCGATCGCGTGCAGAAATTTCTTGCGATCGCTGTAAAATTTGTGCATAACCTAAAATTCCGTTGAGCGGCGTACGCAATTCGTGGCTCATGGCAGCCAAAAATTCGCTTTTGGCTTGGTTGGCAGTATCCGCTTGTTCCTTGGCGACGGCAAGTTCTGCGGTGCGTGCTTCAACTTTTTCTTCTAACGTGCGAGAATAGTCTTGCAATTGTTGATACAGGTAGGCATTTTCCAAGGAAATTACTGCCTGTGCTGCCAAAATTTGCCAAATTTCTAGGCGATTTTCTGTAAAAGCCCCTTTGGTTAGGCGATTTTCCAAATAAATTAATCCTTGCAGTTTGCCTTGATTGACCAACGGCGCGCACAGTAAAGATTGGGGTTGGTTGTGTTGGATATAAGGGTCAGTAGCGAAATCTTCCCCGTCACTAGCTTCATTGAGCAAGACTGTTTCTTGGGTTCGCGCGACGTAGTTAATAACGCGAAGCGGTAGTTGGCTGGTATATTGGTCAACTGGAATGGCTTGTCGCACCTGTGGAGGTTCCGTATGGCTATTTTGAATGGCTTCTACCAGCAGTTTTTCGCCCACAACGCGGATAAAGACGCCCCGTTGCGCTCCCGCATTTTTAACCGACGTTTCGACGAGCAAAGCAAGTAATCGATCGAGAGCCAACTCACTGGAAATGGCTTGGGAGGTTTTGAGAATGCTTGTGAGGTCTAGCGCCGTGTTGGTATCGGAACTCGAATTTTGGGAGGCGTGAGAAATAGAAACCGCGATAGACGTTGATGTAGGTGCGGTGGTTGTCTCGGTTGATGGTAAGATGGGAGCTAGCAATTGGGGGTAGTGGGTGGCGAGATGCTGGGTTTTGGCTTGGGCACCCCAACGTTCGTAGCCAAGATAGGCATTTTGCATGTAAGTGGTGGCAATTTTTTCTTTTTCCCAATCCAGATAGAATCGTGCGGCCAGTTCGTTGGCTAAGGCTTCTTCTTGGATGAATTGGTTTTCCTTGGCACCTGCGATCGCTCGATCGTACAAGTCGATCGCATTGGCTTTGTCTCCCAAAACTCGGGATTTTTCTGCTGCCACTAGATCGGCTTTATGCTGGTAATTCATAGGAGCGTAATGTGCCCAATCCCGTTGCAGAGGAACTTGGCTGCGCTCTACCAGCTGCAATTCCTCACTGGTTCCAGTAGAGGTTGCGAGTAGGCTCAAGGCATCGTAAAAATAAAATGCAGGAATGGCCGTGGGTCCTCCAATGCCTTGAAAATATCTTCTGCATGCAAGCGCTTGCTCCCGGGCTGCTGCCATTTCCCGGAACCAATAACCAAGCAGCAATTTGGATGAATGAAACAAAAATAGCCCATAAAGGTCGTTGGCACCATGCAATCGCTCCAAAAATGCCGCTTCTTGAAGAGCTTCTCCAGATAAAATCATTGGATTTTCTGTCTTGCCCAATAAATTTAATAGCAATTGCCAGTAAATATAACAATAAGTAGCGGCTGTATGCTGATTTAATTGCAATAATCCCTGGTAGTAATCACGAGTTTCTTTTTCTAAAGCAGTAAGTTCGCGGCCGCACCAAAAAGAGTCGCGACACAAACTAGAAGCACTATATCCGGCAAATCCCAAATCGCCAACTTCCAAACTTTTGGTATAAGCTTCTCGTAACAGAGGCAGAGTTTCTTGCATATGAGAAGTACGATGGATAAGATACGAGCCAACGACCATTAAAGTCTTCGGTTTGGCTGTTTTTGCTTCTAGTTTGGGGAGTAGTTGCAGGGCGAGGTGACCGAATTGAGCACTCGTTTTTACATCAGAAAATTGAGCACCTAATAGAGTCAACCCATAGGTTGCATACGTAAATGGAGAATCGGAAGTATGACCATGTTGAATGGATAGCTGAGTTGATAAAGAGGTCACTAAGGGAAACAGCAAGGGTCTGGTTAGGAAGGTAGCAGGTATAATACTGTTGGCAATCTCTACAATGGCAATTTTTTCTGGATCTACCATCCACGGCAGATCGATCGGACTTTCAATATGGCGACCGGCAAGCAGTTGATTGGCTTGGGCAATGCTCTTTTGAATATCCTCTGGCGTTGGATTTTCCGGGAAGATAATATCGAACTGCTGCAAAAATTCCCGGGCAAGGGTGATGGCGGTGGCAAATTCTCCCTGACAGGTGTAAGCTTGGATTTGAATGCGGTAAATGGTTGCCTGTTCTGGCAAGGAGTGGGTGTGTGCAATAATTTCCCCTGCCAACTGTTCCATGGTTTCCCGGTCGCCACACAAAGCAGCCAGTTCCGCAGCGAGTTCGTATAAGGTACGTGTTAGTTCGTATTGGTGCGACCAAGGAGTTTCTCCTAACAACGATAATCCTTGATGGGCATACTCGCGACTGGCTTGATAGGCGGTAGCGGCTTTAGCTTTGCGACAGGCAAGAAGGTTCAGCTGGGCGAGTTCCTCTCGTTCCCACGGGGTTTCCAAGCGGGAAATGCCCTGATTTAGCTGGGTGACTACATTGAAAATTTGTTCTTCCCTTTCGTCTGGAGAGAGGTTCTGCAACAGCAATCGCCCAATGCGGTAGTGGGTGGCTTCCTGTTGGTTTCTTGGAATGAGTGCGTAAGCAGCTTGCTGGATGCGATCGTGGAGAAAACGGTAGTAAATCGTGAGGTCTTTTGATTTTTCTCCGATGCGATCGCTTGTTTGAAAGAATTTGTATGTCTCGTTTTCGGGCACCACCAACCCTTCTTGCAAAGCAGACCACAAATTCCAGGCTACCTCTTCCCCATCGCGATCGCAAACCACTGTCAGGGTCTCCAAGTCAAAGCGATTGCCAATACAAGCTGCCAGACGCAATACTTCCTGAGTGGTTTCCGGCAGCTTCTGCAACCGCCCAACCAAAAAATCCACCACATTATCGGTTAAAGCCGACTGCCGCACTTGCGCCAAATCACACTGCCAGGAACCTGACGTCAAATCGAAGTAGATATATCCTTCTTCATAAAGTCCTTGCAAAAATTGGGTAATAAAGAAAGGATTGCCCTGGGTTTTTTGATACACTAACTGCGCTAGAGAGGTGGCAGCTTTTGGCGAACACAGCAAAGTATCGGCAATCAGTTGGGTGGTATCGGATTCTTCCAAGGGGGATAGGGCTATTTTACTAACTTTCGTTCCCTGCCTTTCAATTTCATTAAAGGTTAAAAGCAACGGATGTCCCGGAAATACTTCGTTATCTCGATAGGCACCCAACACCAATAAATATCCCGATGCCGCAGGGCCGACCAACAGTTTCATCAACGCCAGCGATGACGCATCCGCCCATTGCAAGTCGTCTAAAAATAGAACCAAGGGGTGTTCTGGCGCAGTAAAAACGCGCACAAATCTACGAAAAAGCAAGTTGAAGCGATTCCGGGCGGCGTCCCCTGATAGTTCTGGTACGGCCGGTTGTTCTCCAATAATTTTTGTCAGCTCTGGGATTACATCAATAATAACTCGACCGCTCTCTCCCACGGCTGCTAAAATTTTCTCCTTCCAAGCAGCTAGATCCACATCGGGTTCTGACAGTAGCTGTTCGATCGAGCCGCGGAAAGCTTGCACAAAACCAGAGAAAGGGACATTGCGATTGAATTGGTCGAATTTTCCTTGGATAAAAAATCCTTTTTTTCGAGTGATAGGCTTATGAATTTCGTTGATGGCAGCGGTTTTGCCAATCCCGGAAAAACCAGCGACCAGCATCAGTTCCGTTTGCCCTTCGCTAACACGGTTGAAGGCTTCTAGCAGGATTTGTACCTCTTTTTCTCGCCCGTAAAGTTTTTCGGGAATCAAAAAGCGATCGCAACTATCCCGTTGGGCAATTTCAAAGGAGGCAATTTCGCCGGTGGCTTGCAACTGTTGCTGGCATATTTCTAGGTCGTATTTCAGCCCCAGGGCACTTTGGTAGCGGTCTTCAGCATTTTTGGCGGTCAGCTTCCGAATTATGGCTGGCAAGGGTTGGGGAAGGTTTCGCTGGCTGGCGTGGGGAAATTCTATCGGACGCGCCAGGTGGCTGTGTACCAGGTCCATGGGATCTGTACTGGTAAAGGGAAGTTCTCTCGTGAGCAGTTCAAATAAGGTGATTCCCAAAGAATAAAAATCGGTGCGATAGTCGATGCCTCGGTTCATACGTCCGGTTTGTTCGGGAGAGATATAAGCGAGGGTTCCTTCCAAAACGTTGGGATTGGTAAGTTGCTGGCGTTCTTTGGGTAGCAGTGTAGCGATGCTGAAGTCAATGAGTTGAATTTGACCGGTTACTGGATGAATGAGGATATTGCTGGGTTTGATGTCTTTGTGAATGACGCGCTGGGTGGTGAGGTAGTGAAGAATATCTGCCATTTGAATGGCGATGGAGAGAAAGGTGGTGAGATGGCGATCGCTTTTTGACCAGTACTGACTCAAAGAAACCAATCCCTCGTCGGGCATAATCAGGGCGTAACTGTTGCCGTAGGATTCCAGGGCGAGGGGGCGAACAATACCGGGATGGTCTAGCTGCCGGGCAATGGCATACTGATTGCGAAATTGAAGCAGTTCGTCGAAACTAGGCTGGGAATTGCGTAATACTTTGACGATTGCCGTTCGATGGTCTGTCTGGCGAATAGCCCGATAGACGAAAGTGCGATTGCCGGTGTAGATGGGATGGCATTCTTGGTAGCCAGCGACGGTCAGCATGGAAGCTATGAAGATATATCGTAGGAACTACTTTTATTCTGCCCGGCTATTCGCTATATATCAACCGATAGTTGGGTGAAATTTTGCCGCCATAGGGGGAAATTACTTAGAAAATGGCATCTTTGGTCCTATTTTTCTAGCAATTCCTGGAATAAAGACAGGTAACGTTTGGCTTGAATTTCCAAGGCAAAGGCGCGTTCGGCTTTTTCCCTAGCATTTGTGCGTAATTGTTGGTAGCGATCGCGATCCTGTAAAATCCAAGCAATTCCCCTGGCCAAATCTTCGGTTTCGTAAGGTTTGGCTAGATAGCCATTTTGTTGGGAATCTACAATATCCCGCAACCCAGTTGTATCAAAAGCCACCACTGGCGTTCCGCAGGCTAAAGCTTCCGAAGCTGTTTGTCCAAATGATTCTTGCAACGAAGGTACCACCATGACATCAGCCGCCGAATAAACTAAAGCCAAGGAGAGGTCATCGGAAAAATTGCCCAAATAATGAACTTTGAAGCCCACATCCAACGGTTTTTCCGGTGGGGAAGCTCCAAAAACCACCAGTTCCACATTTTCTTGAGATTCCCATTGGCTGAGTTTTTGTAAAGCGGGTATTAGTAAATGAAAGCCTTTACGGGGGTCAGCGGTGGCAGAAATTGCCCCAAACAAAACCAAATGCTTGTCTTGGGGCAATCCTAATAAGTTTCTGGCTACGTTTGTATCGATGGGGCGGTAGGTTTGTGTACTTAAACAAAAGGGAATAACGGCAATACGGCGATCGCCTAACAAAGAACTAGCTTGTACGCATTCTGCCATCCACCGGCTGGGGGTGACCACGGTGAGGTTAACATGTTTCCATGCTTTTTGTTTCCTTTTCCATATTTTCCGGGAAAGGTCCCGTTCCTTGTGACTTTTTAGTTGGGGGCAGCTGCCACATTGTTGCTGGTAGCGATCGCAATTTTGGCTGTAGTGGCAACCACCGGTAAACGCCCACATATCCTGCAACGTCCACACCACCGGCTTTTGCAATTTGGCGAGCGTTTCAATGCGTACGTAGCCGCTACAAACCCAATGTAAGTTTACAATATCCGGATTCAGTCGTGCTACCTGCGCCGCGATCGCATCGGGGAACCATTGCGCGGAAAATAAGGTTTTTTCCCGTTGGGGATAGCGACGTAGGGGCCACCGACTGGCAGGTGGTCCTAACTTGGTCAGGACGCTTTTTTCGGCCAGAACATGGCGATCGCTGCTATACTTGGCACGAACCAACATTTGCGACCCCTCACCCACAGCCAGCAATCCCTGGTGTAGCCGATAAGCCGCGCGCGCCGCGCCACCTTCAATATCTGAGGTACTGAGAATCAGCGTTTTCATAAAGCCAGAGGCTGAGAAACCTCACGTGTGGTTTTCTGGGAAAGAATGGTTTGGAAGATACGATCTAGTTTAGCTACCGAATGGCAATTTCTATATCCCGCAAAATCAAAACGCAATTTCGGGGTATCGCTTTCTAATTGCTGGCAGAGAAAATGCAAAGCTTCTTTACATTGTTCCACGTTTCCTTCCTCAATGGTTGCTCCCATTTCAAAAGTTTCCACCCGGTTGCCCATACAATATCCTTGGCTGACCACAATGGGTTTTTCAAACGCCGCCGCTTTGGCAAGCAAGTTGCTGCTGTAGGGGAAATTTTCGTAGGCAGCAAACAAAATATCGCAGGTATTGATTAACGCATTAAATTGCGGTTCGTCGGGAATGTAGTCAAAATGGAAGTAACAATTGGGCAGACCATTTTTAAGGATATCAAGAATGCGGTAGTAGTCTTCATTTTGTTTGTGGCGAAAATCTTGATGGAATGCTTTTTGGGAAAAATGACCGGCAAACACAAAAAACCAGTCCTCGCCGAGGGATTTTTGCGCCACTTCGAGCAAGGTTACCATGCCTTTACGTTTGCTCATGGAGCCAATGATACCGATAATTTTGCGATCGCCGGCTTGTTTTTTAATTTCTTGAGCGATAGAATAGGTAAAATCTGGTGGTGCTTCGTCGGTAAAATCGGGAAAGGACAACACTGGATTCCCAATTTTTTCCTGTAAAGAAGCTACCCTATCTTCGTTGAGAATCGCCAGCGCTTGGCAGCGACCAGAACGAGCTACCAATTCATGGTATAGGGGAAAGTTGAATATAGGAAAAGTGCGATCGCCAAAACGAAATTCCCCCGGTCGAAAATAAATTCCCGACCATTTATAAGGAAAAATTATATCTAAAAGCAAAGGAGGCAGATAGTAGCTAAAATAGTTATCCAACCAGTTAAAAAATACCAAATCGGGAACCACAGCCAAAGCCTGGCAAGCCTGACGCACTCGACTGGCAGCGTATTGCCAGCGCGCCATTGCCGCGACAAACTGCGGCGGTCGCTTGAACACCGGCATACTACGGGGGAGTTTTCCGTAAATAGGAATTTGCCGGCTTTGCAACTCCTGCATCGACCGGGCAAACAAATGGGTAGCTCTTTGAGGAGAATGCTCTTTGATCCACCAGCGAATTTCTCTCGGTTGGGGATACAAAACCACCACCCGGCAATCCATTTCTAGCAAGGATTTAGCCAAAAATCGCATATATGTAACGTGGTGACCGCCGTGGTTGGTATCAATGAGGACGACTGTTTTCATGGTTGGCTTGATGAATTTTTATTCTCTTTGTAGGGAAGTTTTGCGAAATTCTCCTACATTCAATTCCTGTAAGATCGTATCGACCGCTCTGGCTGTGGATTGACCATCCAAAGCATAGGTAATATCGCGAACAATTGTTTCGTGGAATGGGTGTTCGCTAGTAGAGTCAGGCGGAGAAAACAACGCTTGGGAAATTACTGTGGCTAGCTGTTCTTTGGGTTTGGCATAGGCAGTAGTATAGCGACCGTACTCTTCTAAATGTTTGTATCCTTTTGATGGACCTTCGGGAAATAGATCGAAGGCAACCACTTTTTTGTTTGCCAGCAAAGCTTCCTCGGCTACAGTGGAACAGCGGGTTAGCAATAAATCGGAAATTAAGAGAAGTTTGTAAATATCCAATTCAGTAACTTCCGGTTCGATAATCGCCATTGCATTCCTATCGATAAGTTCCTCGGCGGCTGTTTGATAGAGATTGGGATGTTTTTTATCTAAAGGATGCATTTTCACCAACAACACCACTTGGGAAAAATCCAAACTGCGATAGATATGACGGATATATTGTTGGTAGAGTTCTTGTTCGTTTTCGTAACCGTAATATTCGCTATGCAAGCAGCTAGCGAGCAAGATAATTTTTTTGGTTTCGATTTGTTTTTGTAGGTAGGGATAGCGATCGCGCAATACCTGTAAAACCGATTGTGGCTTGCTAGAATTGATACTATCTCGCAACATTTGGGCAGAAGCATCGTGCAAAGGATTGCCCACCAAACGCAAGCGACTGGCATTGACGCCGTAGGTTTCTACCAACTGCCGATAAACCCGTTTTCCCCACACCAAAACCACATCCGAAGCCGCCGTTGATAAGCCTTCCACGGCATCTTCCCGCGTACCGCCGTGTTGGATAGAAAGGGTTTTGACGCCAAAAGTTTTTAACGTATCGGCGATATCAACACCACAGCGATGGAACTGGGAAAGATGGCGGTGATCCAAACACAAAACCACCAATTTGTTTTGGGGTTGCTGGCAAAAACGAAGCAAACTATAGTGGTCGGTTTCTACAGAACAGCCGAGTTTTTTTAGATGAGCGATCGCATGGGGATTTAATTTCAACTCGTGAACCCCACTTAAAGCGATCGCACGTATTTTATATCTTCCCAACTGGGTTTCTTGCCGCTGTAACAAATGAAACAGCAACGGCAACAACATACGTTCGCAAGCCTTAGAATACAACACAAAACAAATTTCCGGTACTGCCACCTGCGAAGATGGAGTTGTCACCGGAACCAACATATATTTGCCCAGCAACCGCCAGCGTTCTGCTATGGTTAAATAGCGATGGGTAGGGAAATAATATGGCGAGAAAATGGGTTTTTCCACCGTTGTGAGAAACTGGCGCAGCTGCTGGCGAATTTGCTTTTGGAAAGCCGGTTGCGTACTTATCAAAGTCTTTCCCCACCAAGAACGAAACTACGTTTTGCCGTGTAAAGAAAGTAACAAATTGCAAATTTCCCGTACGGCACCATCGCCACCTGATTTTTCCGTGATATAAATAGCAACAGCACGATTGGCAGGCATGGCATCGGCAACCGTTAGCGGGCAACCCACCGCACGCATCGGTGGTAAATCATTGATATCATCTCCCATATAGGCAACTTGGGAAAGGTCGAGTTCGAGTTTTTGGCACAGTTCCTTCAAGGCAGTGAGCTTATCCTCAACCCCCACACGAACATGCTGAATGCCCAATTTTTGGGCGCGGTGACGGGTAGCTGGTGCCTCGCTGGCGGTGATGATGGCCGCTTGAATACCGGCTTTGAGAATCAGCTTAATCCCCATGCCGTCTTTGACATTGAATTTCTTGAATTCTTCGCCGCTTGCGGTATAGTATAAGCCACCATCGGTGAGTACGCCATCCACATCCAAAACCAGCAGTTGAACGCGGGCAAAGTTGGGTTGCAAGTCGGTAGGAACGATTCGAGTCATGAAGATAGTACCGGTATATCCGTCTCAGCTTGTAAGGCATAGCGGATTTCCAGAATCGGCCGCAAAACGCCTTCCAACTGTGCCAGGGGAATCATGTTGGGTCCGTCGCTAAGGGCAATATCGGGGTTTTCGTGGATTTCCATAAACAAGGCATCCACGCCTACAGCAGTAGCAGCGCGCGCTAGGTAAGGCGCAAACTGACGCTGACCGCCGGAATGTTTTCCTTGCCCTCCCGGCATTTGTACGCTATGGGTGGCGTCAAACACCACCGGATATCCCAACTGGCGCATTTGCGGTAGCGAACGAAAATCCACTACCAGGGTATTGTAGCCGAAACTGGTACCGCGTTCGGTCAGCAAAATATTACTGGCACCACCAGCAACTAGCTTGTTGACCACGTTTTGCATATCCCAAGGGGCGAGAAATTGCCCTTTTTTGACATTGATGGCGCTGTCAGTCGCAGCAGCCGCTAGCAGCAAATCGGTTTGGCGGCAGAGAAAGGCAGGAATTTGCAGTACGTCAGCCACTTCGGCTACTGGTGCCGCTTGATGGCTTTCATGAATGTCGGTGAGAATGGGAACGCCTACTTCTTCTTTCACCCGTTGCAGGATTTTTAGACCATCTTCCAGGGGTTTTCCCCGAAACGAGTCCACAGAAGTACGGTTGGCTTTATCAAAAGAAGATTTAAAAACAAAGGGAATTTGCAAGCGATCGCAAATTTGCGCAATCCGATCCGCCATGCGGAGGGTAAAATCTTCTGATTCGATGACGCAGGGACCGCCAATTAACAGCAGCGGCAAGCCGTCACCCACAGCAATTTGGTCGGTAATTTGAGCGCGAACCATTAGGCAATCCTTTCCGAAACAAACAACTGAGCTCTTTCTAAATCTTCGGGCGTGTTAATTTCTAAGGTAGAAGTTTGCGTAAAGGCGACGCGAATGGTATAGCCGTGTTCCAACACCCGCAACTGTTCCAATCCTTCGCATTGTTCCAGAGGCGTAGGCGTTAGCTGGGCGTAAGCAGCCAGGAAATCCCGGCGAAAGGCATAAAGCCCCAAATGATGGTAAACTGGCACTTCTCCGCGATTCCGGAAATAGGGAATGGCAGCGCGGGAAAAATATAAGGCATGACCCTGAACCGAACAAATAACTTTGACCGTGTGAGGATTCAGGCGGTCTTCTTCACAATTGAGGGGACATCCCAAAGTGGTCATTTCCGGGGCTTCTCCTTGCAAGTAGGGTGAAACCAACTGCTGCAACGCCTCGGTCGTCACAAAAGGTTGGTCCCCTTGTACGTTGGCAACCACCTGCATTTTGGGATAGCGGGTGGCAACTTCCGCCACCCGGTCGGTTCCAGTGAGGTGGTCCTCGCGGGTCATTTCTACTTTACCACCAAAATTCCGCACGCAGGTGGCAATTTGCGGGCTATCGGTGGCAACAATGACTTCGTCAAAAACTTGGGCGTTTTTGGCGGCTTGGTATACCCATTCTATCATGGGGCGATCGCCCACCAAGGCTAAGGGTTTTCCCGGAAACCGCTGGGATTGATAGCGCGCTGGAATGACAGCTAAAATCTTCACAGGAGACCACTCCTAGCAATATCGTGCAATCGTAACAAACCAACGCAGCGGCGGTCGGCATCCACCACTGGCAAAACGGCAATTTGGGAAGGTCGGTTTTCCATCACCTGCAAGGCATCGTACGCCAACCACTCACGCATAGCGGTAATGGGGTTGCGGGTCATGATGCTTCCAGCTTGGAATTTAGCTAGTTCTACTGGCTGAATCGTTTCCATAGCCCGACGCAAGTCACCGTCGGTAATGATGCCTAACAGCCGCTGCTGTTCGTCAACAACGCTGACAGCCCCCAATCCCCCCTGGCTGATACCGGTAACCACCTCCAACCAACTGGCATCGGGAGAAATGGTAGGATTATCTGTTCCCCCATGCATGATATCGGCAACCCGCAGGGTTAAGCGTTTGCCCAAACGACCGGCGGGATGGTTGAGGGCAAATTTTTCCGGGGTGATGCCTTTGGCGGTGGCAACGGTCATTGCGATCGCATCGCCAATGGCAATGGCTACCGTGGTACTGGTGGTGGGTGCTAAATTGAGGGGGCAAGCTTCCCGTTCGATGGTGGCAGCGAGGACCACATTTGCCTGTCGCGCTAGGGTAGAATCGAGATTCCCCACCAAGGCAACAATGGGAACGCAACGCTGTTTTAAAGAGGGCAGCATCGCCAGCAGTTCGTCGGTTTCGCCGCTGTTGCTGAGGGCAATTACCACATCATCCGATTGTACGATGCCCAAATCCCCGTGAAGGGCTTCTGCGGGGTGCAGAAAAATGGCCACTGTGCCTACGCTGGTGAGAGTAGCAGCAATTTTGCGGGCAACGATGCCGGACTTGCCTACCCCCGTGAGGACGATTTTCCCCGTGCAAGTACTGAGAAGTTGGACAACGCTTTGAACGGATTCTGGTTGCAATCGCTGACTCGTCTGTGCGATCGCTTCTGCTTCTAGCTGCAGTAGTTCGGTAACTTGCTGAAAGTACGAACGACTCTGGGAGAAAACGGAAGGAGAGGCTTGGGTTTGCATAGTTGGCTAGGACGATTTGAAACGATGGATATCCGTAAAACTCGCGAATTACGCCACAAGCTAACTCAATTCAGTATAATTTTCCAGTGCTAGCACGGAGCTTTATCAAAAAAATACATAAATTTTTCCTAGTACGTTCCCGATGGCAAGCCGATACTTGCGTATTGCAGCACTTAGGACAGTTTTTGGCCGGGGCAAGCGATCGCATTTTTGTATAAAGTTTTGGCAAAGATACCCTACATGCGTTTATATTACGCCAACCACGCCGAGAAATCTCGTTGCAGCAAATCCTGTAGCTGTAAAATATCCTCGCGATATAAATCTACCAGTTGCTGGCGAATTTGCGGGGATAATTTCGGTTTGGCGAGATTTTGTTTGTTGATGCGAGTTGCCAGTTTGCGGGTTACCCCTGCCGGAACCAGGGTTTTCACGGCTGCCTTGAGGGGATTGCTGGTAAAAATCATATCGTGTAACAGTTCGCTTTTGCGAGTGTAGGATTGATTGTACTTACCGGAAAAATCGGGAATAAAAGTGTCATCAACTTTTAGAAATCGGAAAATATCTTGCATGGTAGCTATGGGATTGGCTTTCAAATCCTCAAACAAATACACCCGAATTTGTTCGCGTTCAAAACGCTGAAAATATTCCCGAAGATATCGCGAGTAGAAACCGATTTCTTGGTAATGCCAAGCAGGTCCCCAATTTTCTTGCAGGCGACGTTTTTCATCTTGTAAAGCTGCAGCAAAATCAGTAAGCGGTTCCCGGCGATCGCGAATATTATTAAGAAAATGGGAAAAAGCACGCTCGGCAGGATGGCGTAAAATAGCAATGAGTTTGGGACGATCGAGATAGTGACGAATACGCTGGGGAGCTTTGGGGGTAAAATATAGATAGATAGGAGAAGCCTCGCCAATCGCTTTTTCGTTGGTGACACCAGCAAATTCAGCCTGGTAAGTATCCAAATCTCTGATGCCGCATTTGTAAAGATAGGTTTGCTGGAAACCAGGTCCATTAAAGTCTAAATCATCCCCTTCAATGGCAAAGAAACTGGTTTCTTTGGTAGGGCTCATGTAGATTTCTGGATGTTGCTTCAGATAGTGATAAACAGATGTTGTCGCTGATTTGACAGCACCAATTACTAAAAAGTTGGGCATCGTCATAGTTTTTCCTCCATTGGATACAAAAATTGGCAGTAAGATGAAATCCGTGTTTCCCGAGCCTGCGGGGGACTACAGGGGGTTCTTTTTCATAAGTTTACAGCAGGATTTCGTATAAGATTGGGAAAAAAGCTAGGCACTATTATTAACAGCATTTTCTACTTCGTTTGTAGCTTCCACGACTTCCTGATAGGTTCCCGATTTGACAATTTTTCCTTTTTCCATGAGATAAATGCGATCGCAATTTTGAATCGTACTCAGGCGATGCGCGATCGCAATGGTGGTTTTTACACCAGCTAAAGATTCAATGGCTTCGCTGACCAAATTTTCAGTTTCGTTATCGAGAGCAGAAGTTGCTTCGTCAAGTATTAAAATGGGTCGGTCGTGGTAAATCGCTCTGGCAATACCAATTCGCTGGCGTTGACCTCCAGACAAACGCACCCCTCGTTCCCCTACAGAAGTTTTCATTCCTTCTGGAAGTTCGGCGATTAAATCTTGTAACTGAGCAGCTTGTATGGCTTTTTCTACTTTTTCGCCATCGATGGCTTCATCGGGAACCCCAAAAGCAATATTCCTTTCGATGGTATCGTCAATTAGGTAAATAGATTGGGGAATGTAGGCAATTAAATTTTGCCAGGAACGCAAATTTTGGTAAATTGAAGTATCGTCTACTTGAATATCTCCTTGCTGGGGTAATAGCAGTCCTAAAATGACATCGACCAGGGTGGTTTTGCCAGCACCGGATTTGCCGATAAAAGCAATGGATTCTCCTTTTTGAAGGGTTAAGGAAATATCGCTGAGGGCATGTTCGTTAGCTTCCGGATAGCGATAGCTAACCCCATCCAAAACAATGCGATCGCGGAAGGTTAAATTTTTCTTTTGGTAATTTTCCCTAGATCTGGTATTCATAGCCACAGAAAATTGAGAAACAGCTTCTTTTTGAAAAGATTCTATTTCTTTAAATTCCAAATAGAGCCGGTCCAGCGTGTAAGTGGAGTTGCGCAGGGTACTGGCTCCTTTGACCAACCCTGTAATGGCTGGAACCATGCGCAAAGATGCCACGGTAAATATCCCTAAAACTGGCAAAAGAGATTCCAAATTTTGGTACACGATTAACGAGATCGATGTAAAGCCAACCAACCCCAAAACCAGCATCGTTTCGATCATCAGCCTGGGCAAAATTTTAAATGAGAAAAATCCCGTCATGGCATCGGCTAAGCGATTGGCTTGTTGGGAAATTTGCCCTTGAAAATGGGGTTCGCAGCCAATAATTCGCGTTTCCTTAATGCTGCCCAAACTGTGATTGACAATGCGAATCATTGATGCATTGGCTTCCCCCACTTCTTGTCCCCATTGTTTGATTTTCTGGCGGAAATGATGGAAAAGCAGCAACAAAGGTAGCAAGATCGATAAAACCATCACCACCGCAATAGAATTGGCAATAAACAGAAGAGCGGTTAGGAACAAAACGATTGTTAGGTTGGAAAGTTCCACCAAAAACGTAATCAAAATTGTGCCAGAAAACTGTCCGGTAAATTGAATAACATTTTGAATGCTTTTGGCACTGCTATTACTTAGGTGAAAAGAATAGGGAGCTTCCAGATATGCTTGCAGCAACTGGCGACACAGCTCAGCTCGTTGTTGAAAACTGAAGCGAAAAATATGAACGTTAACGCGCCAGTGAACGTAGGATTTCAGGATAAAAATAGCCACAATCAACAAACCGAGAAAACCTAGAAAGTGGGTTTCGTTTTGGAAACCCGTTTGTAGGTAAATTTGATGCAACCAAGGCGTTTGGGAAATGGTTTGTGGGTTGCTAGCGAGGGAAATAAACGGACCAATAGAACCAATGCCAAAAACTTCTAACAGCGATACCAGGAGAAACAACACAACCAACATGACCAAGCTGCGTTTTCCCGCTGGCAAAACGTACAAAAATTTTGATAGGTATGCAGACACGTACGCCTCCTGAGTTTGCGATCGCGAAAACAACGAGAAACGAGAAAAAATTCTGACCCTCTATCCAAATCGTTCCAGAAAACCCCTCTGTTCGATTCCCCAATCGCTCCGTGTGGCAGCGAGCGATCCCTCATATCCACCAGCTGACCGACCGCTCTATTCCCAATCTTCGCGATCGTGTGTTCCCCCGTTCGATCCTCCCTCCTCATACCAGCTGCGGATGTAGTATACGTGACAGTACTGAGAATGAAGCATCCGAAGGTATTATAACCAGGAACATTCCTCGTTGTCACACGTAAATGTATTGGGTATATCCTTTTTGTGCAAAAAAAAGGCAAACCGAGAACGTCGCGATAAACTGGAGACAAGATCACCATGCAACGTATTGTTGGCCAACATCTTATGCGGTCTGCTGCTTATGCTGTGCTGGTTTGGGGGGTCACTGCTTCCCTCGTACTGTTCGGTTCCGGAGGACGCGCGCAAGTGCCACCTCTTTTCCCAGAAAGGGAAACTGCCACCCCACCCAGTCCCAATCCCAACTTTCCCAACATCGATCTGGAAAACCACACCCATCCCTTCCCAGGGAACGATCGCGGCGAGGCTTCCCACCACCGTCCCTACACCCTAGGGGCCGGCGATCGCATTCAAATCGATATTTTTGAAGTTCCCCAATACAGCGGCCAGCGGGAAATCCTCGTCGGTGGCAACCTGCAACTGCCTCCCATCGGTACCATCACCGTGGAAGGACTGACCCTAGAAGCCGCCGCCAGCGCGATCGCTGCAGCCTACGAAGAAGCCAGAATTTTGCGCAATCCGCGAGTCACCGTTACCCTGACCACCCCCCGTCCCTTGCGAATTGGCATCGCCGGAGAAATCCAACGTCCCGGTTCCTACACCCTAGAATTCAACGGGTCTCAGTTCCCCACCCTCACCCAAGCCATTCAAACCGCCGGTGGTATCACCCAGGCAGCCGACCTGCGGCAGGTGCAAGTACGCAGCTGTTGCTCCGATGGTCAAACCATCACCGTCAACCTGTGGCAACTGTTGCAAACCGGTAACTTACAAAGCGACATTCCCCTGCGAGACGGCGACACCATTGTCATTCCCACCAGCAACCAAATCGACATCGCAGAAAGCAACCAACTGGCCGCTGCCAGCTTCGCCAGCGATCGCGCAGAACCGATAGATATCGCCGTCTTAGGAGAAGTGCGCCGTCCCGGACCCCATGCCGTAGCTGGAGAAGGCGGTCCTGGAGGCAAACCCACCGTCACCGAAGCCTTACAAGCCGCCGGTGGCATTCAACCCCTCGCCGACATTCGCAACATTCAAGTTCGCCGCACCGCCAAAAACGGTACCACGCAAACCATTCAAGTCAATTTAATGAAACTGCTACAGGACTCGCAACTGCAGCAAGATTTAATTTTACAAGACGGCGATACAGTGGTCGTACCGACAGTTCCGGAAACCAACCTAGCAGAAATCTCCCGGCTGCGTTCTGCCAGCTTTGCCCCCGCACAAACCCAACCCATCAACGTCGATGTTTTAGGGGAAGTACGCCGTCCCGGTCCCCACACGGTCACCGGTCAGGGAGGTCCAGAAGGCGCTCCCACGGTTACGCAAGCCTTACAAGTCGCCGGCGGTATTGACACCCAAGCAAACATCCGCCAAATCCAAGTCCGTCGCCAAACCAGCAGCGGCGAACAACGAACGCTAACCGTCAATCTTTGGAAACTGTTACAAGCTGAAGATACCAGCCAAGATATTGTCTTGCAGGAGGGAGATACTATCGTGGTTCCTACTGCCAGGGAATTGCGACCGGAAGAAACCACCCAGCTAGCTGCCGCCAGTTTTGCTCCCGAGACGGTGAAGATCAATATTGTGGGGGAAGTGCGGCGTCCTGGTGCCTTGCAGCTGCCTCCCAATACTCCCCTCAATCAAGCCTTGCTAGCAGCCGGTGGCTTTAACAACCGCGCCAAAACCGGTTCGGTAGATTTGATACGCCTGCAACCCAACGGGACGGTGACCCAGCGGGAAATTGCGGTGGATTTCGAGCAAGGGGTGGATGAGGAGAAAAATCCGGTATTGCGCAGCAACGATACCATTATTGTGGGTCGTTCGTTTCTAGCCAGCGTCGGCGATGTATTGGATACTACCCTAGGTCCCATCAACCGTGTCTTAAGCATTTTGGGACTGCCGGCTCGCTTATCAGATGTGGTGGACACTTTGCAAATGGATTGATTTGCGGGCATAGTAAGGAGTAGGGATCGAAGATGTTAGCTGCACCATGCTTGTTTCTGCTAGGAGAAAATTTCGATATATTGTCGCCCATGTCTGGAATTGGCTAGTAGCTTGGTTGCCTGGGGTGCAGAAGAAACGCTATCGAATTTATGACTATACGAGCGCGATCGCTGGCCAAGACTATATTGTGGATCTCATCCAAAACGGCGAACAAGCCTATTTGAGCGCTCAGGGAAATGTACCACGATCCGGCGATCGCATTTGGCTGGATGTGGCAGGTCGCACAATGCAGTTTCGCGTTATAGAAGCTGACAGCTATGACGATGCCGCCGAAACCTGGATGGCTTTGCTGCTGCGGGAGTCATAAATTATACGCTCCCAGACGCTCAAAAATGAAATTGATATCGATGGTATTGATTTTTTCTATTGTTTATGAACGCACAATCCCCTTCTCAACTGCTCAAAATGTCGGAAGCTTCTCAATTTGACGATAGCGATGAAGGTGGCTTGGATCTAGAACGGGTGCTACGAGCCATTCGCCGCCGCGTCTGGCTCATCGCAGGCAGTACTACAATTTTAGCAGCTGTGGCTGCCTACGACGCAATCACCGAAGTTCCCGTATTTCAAGCACGCTTCGAACTGCTTACCAAACCAGTGACCCTAGAAAGCCAAATTATTTCCTCCGCCAACCCGGAAACCCTCAGCAATCGCGAAGAGATTGTCGGGGTCAAAGTAGACGAAGTGAAATTAAAAATTCTTAAAAGTCCCGACGCGCTCGATCCCATTGTAAAAAAACTGCAAGACGAGTATCCCCAAATCAGTTACGGAACCATTGCCAAAAACCTCGACATCAAACAAGCCGGCGGTAACACCGATATTTTGGTGGTTTCCTACCGCCATACCAACCCGCAATTGGTCCAAGCTGTTTTGGAATCTCTCTCGCAAGCATATCTCAACTACAGCTTGCAAACGCGGCAACGGGATATCAACCGCGGTATCGACTTTTTGGAAGACCAGCTACCGCTACTGCGCAGCCGCGTGGAAGCCAGACAGCAAGACTTGCAAACCTTGCGGACGCAATACAACTTGGTGGATCCTACCACCACCGGCCAGCAGCTCTCCACTCAGGTAAGTGGTTTTACCCAAAATCTTTTGGATACCCAACTGCAGCTGAAGGAAACGCAAGCACAATACCAAGCCTTGCAGCAACAACTGGCGAATAACCCAATTACCGAAATCACCGCACCGGCTTTGAAAGAAAATACCCGCTATCAAACCCTGCTGGCGCGCTATCGGGAAATCGAGCAGCAACGAGCTGAGTCCTCGACCTTATTTTTAGAAGCTAGTCCCGAACAGCAATTGTTGCAGGACAAACAAGCCCAGTTATTGCCCCTGCTGCAGCAAGAAGGAGAACGTACGCTCCAGGAACTAGCCAGTCAAATTGACCAGTTGCGATCGCGCGAGCGGATTTTAGAAAATACCATCGAACGCCTCAACCAGCAAATCAAACAGCTGTCGGCTATCGACCGGGAGTATACGGAAATTCAACGACAGTTAAAAATTGCCACGGAAAACCTCAACCAATTTCTGACCAAACGAGAGGCGTTCCGTTTGGATGCCGCCCAAAAAGAAGTTCCCTGGCAGTTGCTGACCCCACCCAGCCCTCCCCACTCGTCCACAGCTAGTATCCGCAAAAATGCCGTTTTGGGTGCTGCTTTGGGTATGATGGTGGGATTGGGATTGGTCCTATTGCTGGATTGGTTGCGCAACGTACTGCATACGCCGAAGGAACTGAAAAATGTGGCCAAACTGCCTTTGCTGGGGGTAATTCCCAAGGAAAAAGGATTGGAGAAAGCGCCGGTGGCCCGTGCCGAAGTGGCGGCGGCACCCAGTGCTGCCATCATCCGTGCTGGCGATCCTAGCGGTCCCAGCGCTCAGTATCAATGTAGCAAGACGCTGCTGTTTTTGGAGGCGTTTCGTTCTCTGTGTACCAACATTCGCCTGTTGGGACACGATTTGTCTATTTTTTCCTTTGTGGTCAGTTCCGCAATGCCACAGGAAGGAAAGACTACGGTGGCTTTTTATTTGGCACAAGCAGCCGGCACCATGGACCGGCGGGTTTTGCTAGTGGATGCCAATTTGCGCCATGCCAATTTGCACCAGCATTTGGGATTGGACAATACCCAGGGACTTACGGAGGTCATTGCCCAAGATTTGGACCCCTATCAAGCCATCCAAAAATCGCCTTTGGAGGAAAATTTATTCGTGCTGCCAGCGGGGTCGGTTCCTCTAGATCCGGTACGCTTGCTGGCTTCCCATAAGATGCAAGAGTTGATGGATAAGTTGCAGGCGGCGTTTGATTTGGTGGTGTACGACGCGCCTTCGCTGTTGGGATGTGCTGATGCTCACCTGCTGGGCAATCACACCAGCGGCATTTTGCTGGTGGCTGGTTTGGGTCGGGTCAAAGGTCCGCGCCTGCAGGAAGCTTTGGAAGAGCTGCGTTTGGCTCGAACGCCGGTGTTGGGCATGGTGGCTAATGGGGCCACTCCCAGCCACGATGCCTGTTCCATTACGGCTTATTCCACTCCCGATACCGGTGGAAATCGGACTTCTGGAAGCTCGGAAACTTCGGAAAATGCCACCCAAAGCCATTCCCAAACCCTGCAAACGTGGTACGACCCCCAGAAATCGAGGTCAGTGGCGGAAAATCCAGTCCGGGCTTGGTTGCAAAAATGGCGGCAAAAGTAAAAAGTAAAGAATGTTTGAGATTTTGTCAAGGAAGTGTTTGCAGTAGAAGCGAAAATTTACAAAAAATTTAAAAAAGTAGGCGATCGCAACGGGGAATTATAAATTTGCAGTAAAAAAAACGATTTTCCGGAAAAACCTCTAGGAATATTTGGCTGTCTTCTCCTACAATACCTAGGTGATACGGTTTCTCCGTGGAAGTACGGAAGCTTTTTTGAACGGTATTGACCTAAAAAAAGCAACCTACGGGCAATGGTTCTCCAGACAGCTGTCTTGGAAACGTTGCTTTTACGAACAAAGGAAATTGCGTCCCCTTCTACTAGGTTCGTTTTATGGAAAGCAGGCTATTCCCCCCTGGGTCTTCCGTGCAACTACCGAAACAGCGCCTCCTTCGCTCTGGCGTAACGGCAGCACGTTTGGAAGAACAGGTGGATGCAATCGTACAATGGGCTCGGCACCGGGAGAGTCGCAACGTTTGCGTGGCCAACGTGCACATGCTCATGGAAGCTTACTGGCATCGGGCGTTTGCACGAGTTTTAGAAAGTGCCGATTTGGTCACACCGGATGGCATGCCGCTGGTGTGGATGTTGCGGTTGTTGGGATTCCCCCAGCAAGACCGCGTTGCCGGTATGGATTTATTTTTACAACTTTGCGATCGCGCCTCTCAAGAAAACCTCCGTGTCTTCTTCCTGGGGTCGCACAGTGCCGTTCTCGAACGCATGCACCAGCGTTTGCGTCGGGAATTTCCCGACTTATCCATCGTCGGCATGGAACCTTTACCCTTTCGACCCCTCACCCCCACCGAAGACCGGGAATTGGTGCAAAGAATTCGCGATCGCCAAACGCAAATCATCTTTTTGGCCTTGGGATGTCCCAAACAAGAAAACTGGATGGCACAGCATAGCCACCAACTCTCGGCAGTGACCCTGGGTGTAGGTGCCGTTTTTCCCGTATATGCTGGCTTGCACAAGCGCGCTCCCGAATGGGTGCGGCAAGTAGGTTTGGAGTGGCTGTATCGCCTCATTCAAGAACCGCGCCGCCTGTGGAAACGCTACGCCAAAACCATTCCCCCGTTTGTGTGGCTAGCCAGCCAGCAATTGGTACAAACCTGGTGGTTTCGCCGCCGTAGAGATTGCCCACCAGCATCAATGGTATCTGTTCCCCCAGCCAAACCCAGAATTGGCGAAGCCCTCCAACAAGCTGGTTTGCTCTCTACCGAGCAAGTAGAGACCACCCTCCAGCTGCAAAACCAGCACACCCAAAACCAATCTTCCCAACAACCTTCTCCCCGGTTCGGTGAAATTCTGGTCCAGAAAGGATGGGTGGAAATAGAAACCGTGGACTTTTTTGCCGTGCAGCTACCGCAACTAGCCAACCATCATCCCCAACATCCCATTGGCTACTATCTCAAATCAGCCGGCTTGCTCGACGACGGCAAAATTAACCATATCCTTCAAGAACAAGTCCACACCAGCCTGCGTTTTGGCGAAATCGCCGTACGCAAAGGTTATATCAAATCAGAAACCCTCAATTTTCTCTTACAATATATTCTTCCCGCCCAAAGTAGCGACGATTGCACGGCGGGGTATCGTTCCATGGCAGCGTAGTGGTTTTTGGGAGATGAGGGATCGGGGCGTTGGAGAAAACAAGCGATCGTACTTTTCTATCTCCTAGGCAGTACGCTCCCAATCTCTTATCGCCCGATTCCCCGTTGGGAAACAGCTTCTGCAGGCTCGACCGCATCCACCGATGGCTTGTGATTTTCTTCTTTGCGAAAGATATTGACAATGCCACCGCTAAAGCGATCGATATAGCTGAACAGCACCGGCACCACCACCAGCGTTAGCAACGTAGATGTGGAAAAACCACCAATTGCCGCGATCGCCATGGGAGAGCGAACCTCGCCCCCCGCACCTAACGCCAACGCAATGGGCATCATCCCCGAAATCGTAGAAACCGCCGTCATGAAAATCGGGCGCAAACGGGAAACCCCCGCTTCAATAATTGACGGAATCCGGGGTTTGCCTTCCCGTTGGTTGGAGCGCGTAGCATCCACCAGCAAAATAGCATTTTTGGTTGCCAGCCCCATCAACAGCACAATGCCAATCAATGCAAACAGCCCCAACTCCTTCTGGGTAACCAACAGCCCCAGCAACGCCCCACCAATGGATAACGGCAGCGCCACCAAAATGGCAAAGGGATGGAGGAAATTGTTGTACAGCAACACCAACACCGCATAAATACACAGAACCCCAAAACCCAGGGCACCGAAAAAGCGGCTAAACACCTCCCGCATAATTTCCGCATCCCCATCGGGTTTCTGATTCACCTCCGGCGGTAAATTGCGAAAAGCTGGCAAATCTTTCACCGCAGTCAGTGCCTCGCCTAGGGAAAGCCCCTGCAAATTCGCCGATAGGGTCACTTGCCGGGCGCGATCGCTGCGATCGATTTGTGCCGGACCGCTGCCAATCGTAATATCGGCAACAGTAGACAAAGGCACCAACTCTTGGGTATTGGTGGGTACCTGCAAATTGCGCAAGGTTTCCAAATCGTTGCGAAACTCCGGTGCCAGTTGCACGCGAATGGGAATTTGTCGGTCGGGCAGGTCAAATTTGGGCAAGTTCGCCTCATTATCGCCAATGGTTGCCAAGGTCACTGTTTGGGAAATCGACTGTACCGAAACCCCCAAATCCGCAGCCCGCGCTGGGTTGGGCTTGATGAGAATTTCCGGTTTCACCAAACTAGCTGTAGATTCCACTTCCACCATGCCGCTAATATCCCGCATTTGCCGCTCTATCTTGTTTGCTGATGACACCAAAGCGTCGGGATTTTCGCTGGTTAGCACCAAACTGAAATCTTTGCTGCTACCGCCAGCACCACGGGATTGGAAGCTGATGCGGGCACCGGGAATATTGGCGAGAACACGCCGCAGGGTTCGTTCGAATTCTGACTGGGAAACCGCCCGTTCGGATTTTTCTAATAAGTTTACATACAGGGTTGCTGAGTCAATTTCCTTTTGTTGGTCTCCGCCAATACTGGCAAAAACATTCGCTGCAGCTGGATGTTCTAACAATATATTACTCGCCTGACGGGCAATGCGATCGGTATCTTCCAGACGAGACCCCGGCGGCAGTTCCACCGAAACCACGCTCAAACCATCGTCTTGGCTGCCAAACAATCCCTTCGGAAGGTACGGAACCAACTGCAAGCTGCCGATAAACAGCGCTACTGCTAGCAATAAAGTGGTAATCCGGTGTTTTAATGCCCAAGTGAGCAAACTGCGGTAAGGACCGGATTGGGGAACTGGACCGTTGCAGGCTGCTGATGGTCGCCGTTTCGGTTTGAGAATATATGCCGCCAGCATCGGCGTCATGGTCACTGCTACCAATGTGGAGAATAGGGTGGCTGCAGAAACTGTCACGCCGAAGGGTTGGAAAAATTTCCCCGGTACGCCACCCATAAACGCTACTGGCATAAAGACGGAAACAATGGTTGCTGTGGTGGCAACTACTGCTAGTCCAATTTCCCGGGAACCATCTAATGCTGCCTGCCGGGATGTTTTCCCTTGCAGTAGGTGTTGGTCGATGTTTTCTACCATGCAGATGGCGTCGTCTACTAGGTTCCCTACGGCTAGGGAGAGCGCTAGCAGGGTCATGTTGTTGAGGGTGTATCCCAACAGTTTCATGACGATGAAGGTGGGGATAATGGAAAGGGGTAATGCCAAACCGGTGATAACGGTGGGTCGCCAATCTTTTAGGAAGATTCCTACGGTGATGACTGTGAGCAAGCAACCCAAAATCAGGGCGTCGATGGTGGCTTGGTAGGAATCCCGGGTGGCGTCGGCGCGGGTGAAAATTAATTGTAGCTGGATGTCTTCGGGGAGGGTTGGGCGTAAATCGGCGATCGCTTCCCGTACTCCTGATTCTACATTCACTAGGTTGCTACCGCTGCTGCGCAAAACGGAAAAGGCAACTACCTGCTGGTTAGCCCCATTTTCTTTTGTGGCATAGCGCGCCAGTTCTGTGGGGTCGGCGTAGCTGTCTTTGATGCTGGCGAGGCTTTCCAGGGTAACGCTATCGCCGTTGGGTAGGGAAATGCGGTAGTTGCGTAGGGTTTCCACGCTGGGGGCACTGCCCAGGGTACGGATGTTCTGCTCGCTAGAACCTACTGTGGCGCGACCGCTGGGGGAGTTGAGGTTAAAGGCGCGGATTTGGTTGTTTACTTCTGTGGCGGTGATGTTTAGGGCTTTCAGGCGGGTGGGGTTGAGTTCTACTAAGATTTCTCGGTCCAAACCGCCGGTACGTTCTACCTGCGCTACTCCCGAAACGGAGAGCAAGTCTTTGGCTATTTTATCGTCTACTAGATTGCTGAGTTCTTCTACGGAACGTTTGTCGGAGGTGACGGCGTAGGTCATGATGGCACCGCCGGCAAATTCTACCCGTTGTACGACTGGTTCTTCGATGTCGGCGGGCAGTTCTTGGCGAATTTGTGCGATCGCGTTGCGTACGTCGTTGGTGGCGCGATCGCTATCGGTTCCCAGTTCAAATTCAATGCGGGTGTTGGAAACGCTATCGTTGACTGTAGAGGTCAATCGGTCGATATCCCCCAAACCGGCTACCGCATCTTCTACGGGCTTGGTTACCTGAGTTTCCAATTCGCTGGGGCTTGCTCCTGGTTGGGTTACGGTGACCGATACCACTGGCAAGTCAATGTTGGGATTGCTATCGATGCCCAGTTGGTTGAAGGAGAATAACCCACCAATGGCGAGGATTAAGAATAAAACAATGGTGGGAATGGGTCTGCGAATGGATGCTGATGAGATATGAAAGTTCATGGAATGAATGGATGCATGACCAGCAATATACGGTGTAGGGGCGGTTCGCGAACTGCCCGCCCCAGACGGGAGTTACGTTATTTGGTAATGGGTTTGACGCGATCGCCATCAGCCAAGTAGGGGGCACCTTCCACCACTATGCGATCGCCCGGTTGCAAACCCGATAGAATTTCTACACGGGTGCCGTTGCTACTGCCTGGGGGACCGCTTGCGGTGAGCTCCGTCGTTGGGCTGAGGATTTCTCCTACCTCTACCGATACCGCTTTGACAGTATTGTCGGGTTGCAGCTTAAAGACTGTATTGTTGCCATCGGATTGCGGCAAAACGGCTTTCCCCGGTATGGCAACGCGCTGGGCAGTTACTGTTGCCATTTTCGCATGTAAAAACATTCCCGGTCGCAATTGCTTGGTAGGGCCGATTCGCGATTCGCCCCTAGTGGGAATGTGAATTTTGACTGTAGCTTGGCGACTTTCCGCATCTACCAAAGGGGCAATTTCGTGGATGGTTCCTTGCAGTTGCAATTGCTCAAAAGCTTCGGAGGTAATTTCGGCTGTTTTGCCTACTTGCACCTGCGGCAGTTGGGTTTCGGGAACTTTGACTTGTAGTTCCAAAAGTCCGTTTTCAATTAAGGAAAATAATTTTTTGGTATTGCTGGTTACATCTCCCACTTGCGCCAAACGTTCTGCCACTAGACCCGAAGCTGGTGCTCGTACAATGGTTTGTTCTAACTCCACCTCCAGTTGGTTCACTGTTGCTTGGGCAGATTGGACGCTGGCTTCGGCTTGAGCGATCGCTTCGACGCGGGGTCCGTTGCGCAACTGTTCCAGACGTTCGCGGGCGCGGGAGAGCTGGGCTTTGGCTTGGGCTAGTTCGGCACGGCGGTTGCTCGCCGATGTGAGAATTTCATCCAAGCGATCGCGGGCGATCGCTCCTTCATCAGCCAGTTGGCGATTGCGTTCTACCCGGGCGTTAGCCAGTTCCAAAGAAGATTTCGCCGATTCTAGCTGCGCCTCGTACCGTTCCACATCTGCTTTGGCTTGGGCAATTTCTTCTTGGCGGGTTCCCGAACGCAATTCCTGCAACGCTGCCCTTTGCCGGGCTAAATCGGCACGAGCTTTTTTCAAACGGGAACGCAACACGTCGTTATCCAAACGTACCATGACCTCCCCAGCCTGTACCCGATCGCCTTCATCCACCAAAATCTGTTCGATTTGCAAACCAGTGGCTTTGGGATAAACGGGGACCATCTCCCGCGCTTCCAATGTTCCCGTTGCTTCCAAGGTGCGAGACACTTGCATGGCTTTGGCTGTTGCCGTTGTGACCGCCACCGCCGAGGAGGTTTGGTCTTCTGAAGCCACCGCAGTGGCAGACATAGTAGGGGCCAATCGCGAATCGCCCCTATTTTGAGAAAATTGGGACGTATCCGACAGCAAAGCAAAGGTTGCTACAGCCCCAGCAGCCAGACCGGTACCAATTCCCCAAACAAAGCCACGACCAATGCCGCGCGTTCGCCCAGTACCAGGCTGGTGGTTGCTAGGAAATCGATTTTGAGATGGCGATTCGACTTGCTGATGTTCGTGGGATAGTCCTTCGTTGGCGGGGGCACTTCCCGTTGCGCCCCTATTGCTTTCGCCGCCAGCAGTTTCGCGTTGCTCGTCGCTAGAAGATGGGTTCAAAGTCACGATCGTCCTCGTAAATCTGCCTGCAAGGTTCAAAGGATTAGGCACGGGGGCACTGCCCCTACAGTGTCGGTTGCGCTTATCGCCAGCTACAACCATATCGCCTAGCTGGTGAAGGCTCCTTAAATATATTAACGTAACTTTACATAGAACCGTATTTTTCTTTTCCAGGTGTCGATCTCAAAAATTGCCTTCCCCCCCGAACTAGCAAAACAGAACGAAAATCATCATCGCTCGTCGTTTCCCACTCTCCCCACCGTTCCCCCTCTTGATATTCCCGAGTTCCTTCTTTGGAGAAATTCCCTTTGCACGCGATCGCGATCGCATTATACTGAGACCAAGACAGAGTAGGCTGTTACTAAGACAAACTGGGAGATTGGGGTTGGTTTCTCCCCACACCCAAAGCAAATTCCTTGCTCTCCTTTTTGCCGTCTGAACCACCAACGCTATCCTTTTCAAACTGGACCATGGTATTTAACGCCACTGAGATCCTCATCGACGAATTTGTCAATCGCATTCGAGAAGGCTACCGCCGCACCTACGGCGGTTTAAAACCGAACTATTCCGATATCATCGCCTGGGCAGGCAGCATGGCCCTAGAAAACATCGCCAACAGCGATGCCCTGTACCACAACGTAGAACACACCATTCTCGTTACCCTGGTGGGACAGGAAATTTTGCGCGGGCGTCACATTCGCGAAGGCGGTGTTTCCTGCGAAGACTGGTTGCACTGCATTATTTCCCTAGTTTGCCACGATATTGGCTATGTCAAGGGGGTTTGTCGCGAAGACCGCAATGGGGTTTACGCCACAGGCAGAGAAGGCGTGAAGGTATGCCTGCCCCCAGGTTCTTCCGATGCCGGGTTGACCCCTTTCCACGTAGACCGTGCCAAACTCTTTATCGACGAGCGTTTTGGCGGTCACAATCTCATCGATGCGGAAGTTATCAAACGCAACATCGAACTCACCCGTTTCCCGGTTCCCGCAGCCGAAGACCACCAAAATACCGTGAATTACGCCGGATTGGTCCGCGCCGCCGACCTCATTGGTCAATTGAGCGACCCCCGCTATCTCAAGAAAATTTGCGCCTTGTTCTACGAATTTGAAGAAACTGGCACCAACCAAGTATTAGGGTACAAACATCCCGGGGATTTGCGATTGAACTATCCCCGTTTTTACTGGAACGGCGTTTATCCCTATGTGAAAGATGCCCTCGCCTATCTGTCGCTCACTCAACAAGGACAGCAAATTATTGCCAATCTCTACTCCAACGTATTTGTGGTAGAACACAAAACAGAAGTAGAAGCCTAAAACGTAGAGCGAGGCGCGTAATTTATGAAATGGTGGCAACGGCTGAAAAAGAACCCCCTAGCCCAGCTAGGGGCAACAATTTTGCTCATCCTATATATCATGGTCCTGGGAGCGGATTTTGTCGCGCCCTACGACCCCTACGTCTCCCAGCCGGGCGGTTCCCTCTTGCCACCAACGCAGATTTATTGGAACGACCAACAAACCGGCGAGTTTATCGGTCCCCACGTTTATCCCACCCAACAAGGACCGACGGATTTAGAAACCGGAGAGCGGGAATTAATTGTCAACTGGGACGAACCATCCCCCCTGCGGCTGTTTGTTCAAGGCAGCAGCTATAAGTTTTTGGGACTGATTTCCAGCGATCGCCATTTATTTGGTACCATCGGCGCAGGCAAATTCAATCTGTTAGGCACCGACGAACAAGCCCGCGACCAATTTAGCCGCATCGTTCACGGCGGCCGCATCAGCCTCAGCATCGGTTTGGTGGGCATTGCCATCTCTTTCCCCATCGGAATGCTAGTCGGCGGCATTTCCGGCTACTTCGGCGGCTGGATCGACACCATCCTCATGCGACTGGTGGAAGTCCTCATGACCATTCCCGGTATTTACCTATTGGTCGCCCTCGCCGCCATCTTGCCCCCGGGATTGAGCAGTACCCAGCGATTCTTGCTAATTGTGGTCATCACTTCCTTTATTAGCTGGTCGGGATTGGCGCGGGTCGTACGCGGACAAGTGCTTTCCATCAAAGAACGAGAATTCGTCCAAGCCGTGCAAGCCATGGGCGGTGGGAATTTCTACGCGATCGCTCGCCACATCTTGCCCCAAACCGCAACTTATGTTATAATATCCGCCACTTTAAGCATTCCCAGCTTCATCATCGCCGAATCCGTCCTCAGCCTCATCGGTCTAGGCATCCAACAACCCGACCCCTCCTGGGGCAACCTCCTCTCCATCGCCACCAACGCCTCCATCCTAGTCCTCCATCCTTGGCTCGTCTGGCCCCCCGCCATTCTCATCGTCGTCACCGTTTTATCTTTCAACCTCCTAGGAGACGGACTCCGAGACGCCCTCGACCCCCGCAGTTTCTCCCAGTAGTTTTTTTAGGAATACCGAGGAGTGGGAGGAGGGGGAAGAGTGGGAGGAGGGGGAAGAGTGGGAGGAGTGGGGAGACTGACTGGACAGACAAGGTTTTGCGACAGAACTGGTCCCGATCTACAATAAACCTGTTTCCATTGCCCCCATGCTCCCACGCCCCCACGCTCCCACGCTCCTACGCTCCCACGCCCCCACGCCCCCACGCTCCCACGCTCCCACACTCCCACACTCCCACGCCCCCACACTCCCATGCTCTCCAAACTCCTCCACCCCCTCAAAACCCTCTGGCGTGCCATCAAACGCCTCTTCTCCCACCCCTCCCCACAGCAACCGCCAACAGAACCCGACCTACAACCCCTTTCCGACAGCAACTACGAAGCCTTATTTTTTGAACTGCTAGACGGCGTCGCCGAGAAAGGCTGGGGGGCAGCGCAACTGGAAGCACATTTGGGCAACCGGTTGCAAGACAAACACTTTCGCGGCTGGCTGCGACGCTTCGGCAAAAAAGTCACCAACGCCCCCGTTCCCAACTTAGAATTGGGGCAACGCATGGTACAGCTATCGCAAACCGGCGGTGGCGAAATCGGTAAACTAGCCGGCGACATCGGCAACCAACTGCTGCAACGCCAGCAAGAACCCCTCCAACCAGAAGACTACGAACCCGTCTTTCGCCAACTCCTGGAACGCCTCGCCCAGGGAGAATCCGCCGTCCAGCAATTTTTACAAGAACTTGCTCCCCGCGCCAGCAAGGACGATATGGCGGCTTGGCTGCGGGAATGGGGCAACCAACAGCTAGCGGCTAACGAACCCAACTACAGTCGTATTGTGCCTTTGCTACAGTTGGGGCAAATGTCTGTAGGCGAGTTGGCATCGGTGGCGCAAGAGGTAGGTACGCAGTTGCAACAGCGTCAAGAGGAAGAGGCGATTTGGGAATATGCGGGACCGGATTTGTTTTCGGTGGCGGAGAATCGGGGCAATGGTGAGGAAGGGTCGGATTCGGATGTAGAGGCTGAGGCTAAGAGTTGGTTTGACAGAGGTGTACAGCAGTTTGAAGCAGGAGATATGGAAGGAGCATTAGCCAGTTGTGACCGAGCCTTACAAATCCAACCCGATTACTACCAAGCCTGGACCAACCGGGGCGCTGCCCTATACAAGTTAGGAAGAAAGGAAGAAGCGCTAGCTAGTTATGACCGAGCCTTACAAATCCAACCCGATTACTACCTAGCCTGGAACGGACGG
>NZ_LNDC01000051.1:0-3074 GCF_001870905.1 Geitlerinema sp. PCC 9228 | reverse complement strand
TCCAACCCGATTACTACCTAGCCTGGAACGGACGGGGCAATGCCCTAAAAGATTTAGGAAGAAAGGAAGAAGCGCTAGCTAGTTGTGACCGAGCCTTACAAATCCAACCCGATTTCTACAAAGCCTGGAACGGACGGGGCCATGCCCTATACGAGTTAGGAAGAAAGGAAGAAGCGCTAGCCAGTTTTGACCGAGCCTTACAAATCCAACCCGATGACTACAAAGCCTGGTACAACCGGGGCCATGCCCTAGACGATTTAGGAAGAAAGGAAGAAGCGCTAGCCAGTTGTGACCGAGCCTTACAAATCCAACCCGATGACTACCAAGCCTGGAACAATCGGGGCGCTGCCCTATACGAGTTAGGAAGAAAGGAAGAAGCGCTAGCCAGTTTTGACCGAGCCTTACAAATCCAACCCGATGACTACCAAGCCTGGAAAACCGGGGCAATGCCCTAAAAGATTTAGGAAGAAAGGAAGAAGCGCTAGCTAGTTATGACCGAGCCTTACCAATCCAACCCGATTTCTACCAAGCCTGGAACGGACGGGGCGTTGCCCTAGACGATTTAGGAAGAAAGGAAGAAGCGCTAGCTAGTTATGACCGAGCCTTACAAATCCAACCCGATTACTACGGAGCCTGGGCAAATCGTGGTCAGACAGTAAGAAATATTACCACTCGGTCACTACAAGAATTGGTAGCGACAACAATTACAGTACAGCATCCCCAACTCCAGAAAGCGGGATATACAGGCGAACTGGCTAGCTATGAAGTCGGCTTGCAATACTGCCAGCGCCAAACCCATCCCAAAGGCTGGGGTAGGCTGCATTACCACATGGCTCGGGCACACTTCATTTATGGCAAAAAACAAACCTATGCTGGTTCCTATTTCCACAAAGCCGTCTCCGAATACGAGCAAGCCTTGGAAACGCTCACCTTTGATGCCTATCCCGAATACCATTTAGAAGTCGTGCGAGATTTCATGAAAGCCTTACTAGGGTTGAGACAGCGCCAACAAGCCAAACAATGGCAGCAACATGGAGTCGCTTGCTTGCAGGAGTTGGTCAACCAACGCTATCGCAGCCAAGGCAAATACGGCGTTGCCCAATTGCAACTGAAATTTATGAACTTCAAGTTGTGGTCGGTAGACTTTTGGTTGCAAGAAGGTAACTGGGGGCAAGCTTGGCAGTCGGCAGAATTGAACAAAAATCAGAATCTTACTTGGCTGCTGCACCCGGGAACCCACGACTTGACCCGCAGCTATAGCGAAATTGTACCGAACTTAGGCGAAGATACTGCCTTGGTTGCCTGGCACGATAGCGGCAACTTACTGGCAACCTTTATTTTACAGCCCGGTGCCACCATTCCCCAAGTTTTGGGGCAGGAACTTTCCGGCGATGCCTTGTGGGATTCGTTGCAGCAACAGCACCAACAATTCCAAACCTGGCTGCAAGAATGGAACCGAGACTATCAAGACTACGGCAAAAAAGCCGGCAAAACTGGCAATTCCAACCATTCCTGGCGGCAAAACATGGCATCGCGCCTGCAACAACTGTACCAAATTCTGCGCATCGACGACATTGTTGCCCAACTGCAAGTATCGCGCCTGCTGCTGGTTCCCCATCGGGATTTGCACCGCTTGCCCCTGCATGACCTCTTTCCCGAAACCTTCACCATCGCCTACCTTCCCAGCGCCGAATTTTACCACCAACGTTCCCCAGAAACCACCACCGCCACCCATTCCCTGCTAAGCATCGAACATCCCAACAACGACCTAGAAACCGCCCAAGTCGAATCCCATCTCATCACCCAACTGTTTTCCCAAACCACGCGCCTCGCCAGCCACACTGCCACCGCCAACAACATCCAAACCGCCCTTCCCCAGTCCCACAACTGCCTGCATTTCACCGGTCACGCCCAACACAACTTACACCATCCCCAAAAATCCTCCCTCGCATTAGCCGGCGCAGACCAACTCACCGTCGCCGACTTACAAAACTTCGATTTAAGCCATTATTTTCTCGTCAGCCTCTCCGCCTGCGAAACCGGCATAACCGGTAGCCTTGACATCGAAACCGAATACGTGGGTCTAGCCAGTGCCTTCCTCGACAGAGGCGTTTCCCGGGTTGTCAGTACCCTGTGGTACGTTCCTTCCGAAGCCAGCAGTTGGATAGCTGTTTGGTTTTACCGCTACCTACAAAAAGGACAACTGCCCGCCACCGCCCTACAAAAAGCCACTCACAAAATCCGCTATCTCACCCAAGCCCACCAGGAACGCTACTACCGCTGGCTGCAAAAAAGAATATCCAAAAGCGATGGTTTAAAACCCTTTCTTGATAGCCAATTGCACCATCTCGAACAGCTAGACACCTCCCAAAAACGCCAACATCGCCCCTTCCAACATCCCTACTACTGGGCAGCGTTTACCATTTCCGGCGGATTTTGATAACTGGAAGCATGGGAGCGTGGGAGCGTGGGAGCTTGGGGGCTTGGGAGCATGGGAGCTTGGGAGCATGGGAGCTTGGGAGTATCGGATTTCAGTAAGTGTCAAGAAAAAATTCAAAAATGATTTATAAAAGTACATTCAAGTATACCATTTCCTGAATAGTCTGCAAGAAATAATAGGGGCATTTTTTTAGGGACGCAACGCGTGAGCGCCTCTACCAGGGCAATTGGAAAAATTCAGATAATTGTTGTATTTTTTTCAGAAAATGGTATGATACGAAATCAGATATTGCTAAACCACAAACATAACCCGAACCGTCCCCCTTTACAAGGGGGACAACAGGGGGTTATACCTAATTGAACATTGGTGGAAGTAAATCAAGTCTACAGCCGGATTTCATATAAGTATACCATTTCCTGAATAGTATGCAATAGATAACAGAGGCATTTTTGTAGGGACGTAACGCGTGAGCACCTCTACCAGGGCAATTGGAAAAATTCAGATAATTGTTGTATTTTTTTTTTCAGAAAATGGTATGATACGAAATCAAATATTGCTAAACCACAAACATAACCCGAACCGTCCCCCTTTACAAGCAGGGCTGTTTCATTTTCGGGGGGAAATTCTAAAAAAA
>NZ_LNDC01000050.1 GCF_001870905.1 Geitlerinema sp. PCC 9228 | reverse complement strand
ATAGATATACGCTTCAACGGTTATCTCCTCTGTGACATTCAGTTGCTCTTGGTGGGGAACCTTGACGTAATCATCCTTACCATCGAAAACAAGGGCATTGCCTTGCGCTATCTTTTGATAGTCTTGTTCGGGTTGGGCTTCACCGCTAATTTCATAAGGAATCTCTACGCCGCCTTCTGGTGCCGGTGCCGATAGGTTAACAACAAAGTTGCTGGACAAACCATCGTCTTCTGTGATATCTCCTTCACTAGAGACAATCGCTTCTGGAATAACGGGTTGAGCTTCTTCTTCACTCCCTTCCGTAGTTTTCAAAGGTGCATCAGAAACAAAGTCAAAGGTGGTATCTTGGCTTAGATAATTACCTGCCGATATGGTAATTTGCCCTTCTTTATCGACATTACTCAAACTCACCGATTGCGCTTTGTCCCAGTTAGAAGCGTTGAAAGTAAGGCTGGATTTTTCTAAACTGCCTTGGTTGCTGCTTAAAGTAACCGTAACTGAATCGCTTGGTTGGCTACCTAGTTTGACTTGGAAATCCACCTTCTCATCACGAATAGCTAGCGGATTGCCACTGCCATCTTCTGCGGTAACAGGCAGACCATCTCCATCGAGCAGAATAACTTCATTTTTGTAGGCTTGATTGTCTTGAATAGTGATGGTGGCACGGTCATTTGACGAGTCAATGTTGTAGTTGGAGTTGTCCGCACTACTGTTTTCTTCATCGTCGAAGTTGTGAGGCAGCAAACGGATGTTGACATTCTCTTCTCCTTCCACCAGTTCGTCGGGAAGAGCAGAGAAATAAATGCGTCCGGAGGTTTCTCCTTGAGGAATGATAATGCCGTTTTTTTCGGTACCGGCATCGTCAGAAACTTTCCGATAGCGAGAGTTGAAATAATCTATATGTTGCTGGGCACTGCCACCGGTGATCTCATATTTCACCCAGAGTCCCTGGGGCCCGTGAAAAGGTTTATCTAGCTCTACGTCCACATAGCCAATCTGCGGTCCTGGATTGTTGATGTATAGATTGCGAATGAGTTCGCCATCATTATTATTGCCACTGGTGTCTTTTAAGGTATTGCCTTGTTGATTCTCAGCTTGGTAATACGCTACCAGTCCATTTTCATTACCTGTTAGTTTTCTATCGCTATTTTGCTGAATTTCCTGGGTAGTGCGAGCGGTATTCCAAACTCGAATTTCGTCTAGTTCTCCTTTCCAGAAATCTCCTTGTGGAGCTTCTGCATTTTTGGTACCGATATACAGAGGATCGCTGGTTGTACCAATTACCCGAAACTGACTCTGACGCTATTTTTTCGCCATTGATATATAGAGATAGTTGCGAACCATCGTACACTCCAGCTACATGATGCCACGCCTTAGTCTCTAGAGAATCAACCGTAGCCGTAACTTCTCCTACTCCTTCTAGATCAAACTTTAATCGATTGTTTTCTATTAAAAACCTGTATTGGTCGTCAGCATTTCCTTTTTGCAGAATGCGACGGTTGTTCCCACCAAAGCCTTCTTATAGATATACGCTTCAACGGTTATCTCCTCTGTGACATTCAGTTGCTCTTGGTGGGGAACCTTGACGTAATCATCCTTACCATCAAACTGTATAGCTTTTTGAGTTGTATTTTGATTGAATTCTACATTTTTGGTTATGTTTAGGCGAGGTTCATTGTCTTCAATGGTGACAGTTGCTGACTGGTTATCAGTGTCAAGAATATAGGCTCCAGGATGTAAAGAAACAGTTAATGTTTCTTTTGGATCGTCAATTGAATCGTCTGGTATATCAATTGTAATTTCTTGCTCTGTCTGGGTAATATCTATAGATTTTTCCGGTTCACCGTCTACACTATAGTAAACAGTGGTTCCTTTAGAACCATCGTAATGTGTAGGG
>NZ_LNDC01000049.1 GCF_001870905.1 Geitlerinema sp. PCC 9228 | reverse complement strand
CTGGCAGGTTTGTACCAAAGTCAAGGTCGCTACGAGGAAGCAGAACCCCTCTACCGCCAAGCTCTGGAGATGAGAAAACGCCTATTGGGCGAACAACACCCTGATGTCGCTACCAGCCTCAACAATCTGGCAGAGTTATATAGAAGTCAAGGTCGCTACGACGAAGCGGAACCCCTCTACCGCCAAGCTCTGGAAATGTTCAAACGCCTACTGGGCGAGCAACATCCCCGTGTGTCGCCGCCAGTCTCAACAATCTGGCAGTTTTATCTTGGTCTCAAGGCGAACTGGCTCGGGCTCAGGATTTTCTTCGTCGGGGAGCTAACATAGAAGCTCACAACCTTAGGCGGCTGCTGAATGTGGGTTCCGAACGCCAAAAACAGGATTATATGGCAACCATTGCAGATACAACCCATAAAGCTCTATCGCTACACTTACAAGCTACTCCCAACAATTCCGATGCGGCTCGTCTGGCTTTGACTACAGTTCTGCGTCGCAAAGGTCGCATTCTCGATGCGCTAACCAACAGCTTGCACACCCTACGCCAAAACCTCACACCAGAGAACCAAGAATTGTTGGACCAACTGGCAGATACTCATTCCCAACTGGCAACCTTACTGTTTCAAGGGGTAGGCAATCGCTCCCCCGAAGCCTATCGCCAGCAAATCGCCAATCTAAAAGCAAAAGCCAACGAGTTGGAAAATACCCTCAGCTACCGCAGTGCCGAATTTCTCAGCGAAATCCAACCCATAACCATTGAAAGGGTACAGCAAGCCATTCCTGAAGATACGGCTTTACTGGAATTTGTCCGATACAAACCCTACAATCCAAAAGATGAAGAAAATACATGGGGCGAACCTCGCTACGCTGTCTATATCCTGCAAGCAAACGGAGAGATTCAATGGCAGGATTTGGGAGAAGCCGAACCCATCGATGTTGCGATTCGGGAATTTCGTCAAGCTTTGCAAGATCAACAATCCAACATCCAACAAGCGGCGCGCCAGTTAGATGAGAAATTAATGCAACCAATTCGCCCTCTGTTAGGCAATCAAAAACATCTACTTATCTCTCCCGACAGCCAGCTCAACTTGATTCCGTTTGCAGCATTGGTGGATGAAAACGATCGATATTTGGTGCGAGACTATCAAATAACTTATTTCGGTTCCGGGCGGGATTTGCTCAAACTAGAACAAACCTCTCCTAGCGAATCTGCTCCAGTTTTGCTTGCCAATCCCGACTACAACCAAGCCGACGCTTCGACAAGCTCAGCAATCACTTCGGCAAAAACGAGTACCCGTGGCAACCGACGTTCGATGGATTTAAACAACATAACATTTGGTCCTTTGCCAGGAACGGCTAAAGAGGCGAAAGCTATACAACCTCTATTCCCAGAGATAGACTTACGAACCCAAGAGGAAGCCACCGAATATGCTCTCAAACAGGTGGATTCCCCCAGCATTT
>NZ_LNDC01000048.1:73550-87657 GCF_001870905.1 Geitlerinema sp. PCC 9228 | reverse complement strand
GATATCGGATTGATTTTTGTGAAAGCGATCGATGGGACGATCGTCGGTTAACATATAATAAATTGAAGTAAGCACGGCACGTTCTTTGCCTTCGCGGTTCGTGTCCATCGATGTTGGGGAACGATAAATTTCTGCAAAATAACCGCCTTCCAAATGTTCGAGGAGGGAAAGACGTTCCATCCAGTCAAATTTATTCATAGAGCTAAGCGTCAACGGATACGATAAAATCTCAAGATATTGAACGAAACGAGTTGGAGATGGTCATGCCAACGGATGGAGAGCTTTTTTTGCCCACCATGGGATGCGGTACTTGGGCATGGGGCAACCGCTTGCTATGGGGATACAATCCCCACATGGACGAACAATTGCAAGGAGTATTTAATCTATGTGTGGGCAACGGCGTTACTCTGTTTGACACGGGAGATTCTTACGGAACTGGCAAGCTCAACGGTCGCAGCGAACTTTTGTTGGGCAAATTTGCCCGGGAGTGTCGCAGCCCCAATTTAGACAATCTGTGTATTGCGACGAAGTTGGCAGCCTATCCGTGGCGGTTGACCCGGAAGTCGATGGTGGCGGCTTTGGAGGCATCGTCTAGACGTTTGGGCAGAAATGTGGATTTGGTACAAATGCATTGGTCAACGGCCAATTACGCACCTTGGCAGGAGTGGGCACTGTTGGATGGTTTGGGAGATGCTTACGATCGCGGTTTGGTCAAAGGTGTGGGATTGTCCAATTACGGACCGCGACGTTTACGAAAAGTATACCGTCGATTGGGCGATCGCTCAATTCCCATTGCTACTTTGCAAGTACAATATTCTCTGCTGACGGCAGCGGAAATCGATCGGCTCAAAATACGGGAAACTTGCCAGGAGTTGGGGATTCAAGTCATTGCTTACAGTCCTTTAACGTTGGGATTGCTGACGGGAAAATATTCGGTGAGGGGAAATCTCCCTGGTGGCTTGCGACGGCGTTTGTTCAAGCAGTTGTTGCCCCAAATTCGTCCTTTGTTAGATACGTTGGAAGCGATCGCGCGATCGCGAAACCGCAGCATGTCCCAGGTCGCGATTAACTGGTGCATTGCCAAAGGGACCATTCCCATTCCTGGAGCCAAAAATATGAAGCAAGCTCAGGAGAATTTAGGCGCTTTGGGTTGGCAGTTGGATAGCGGCGAAGTGGAAGAGTTGGAGAAAGCCGCCACTCGCAGTCAGGGAAAAATGGTACAAAATGTGTTCCAAACTAAATAATACCAAATCCTATTTGCACAGACCACGTTTGAGATCGAGGAGACCGAGGAGTGGGAAGACGGGAAAAACCACAAGAAGTTTTTGAGTCACCCCTGGGTATTTATCGGGTTTTTATAATGCGGATTTTTAGAAATATGGTTTTTGAATTACTTAAATCGTTCTTTGGCTTCGTCGAATGCCGATCGCATGGCCGATTGAATCTTGGCAGGATCGGGTTTTTTCCCGCCCATCAAATCGCCAAAATATACGCAGGCACCTTCTCCCAAAGCCCAGGTGTAGGCGGCTGCCCAGGAAGCAGCGATCGCACTGCCAAATCCGGGAACAAATTTGACCAATTCCCGCCCCACCAGTTGCGCCAGAAAACCGCCGGCAATAGCACTGACCACGCCACCGGCTTGCGATCGCGTAATGCTTTGTCGGTATAGTTTACCCAACAACCCCACCATAGAAACCTGCAAAGCAGTGAGTACGGGCATGGTAGCAAAAGGCAGGGGAACGGCCGCCACGGTAGCAGCGGCAATAGAAAAGGGCAAAATGTACCGTCGGGCCACATCCCGGTAAAGATGGCTCAATTCCTGACTGGCTTCCTTATCCAGCAATTGATATATGGCGCGGGCTTCCGCTTCCGGCAGCAAATCTGCTAGGGTATCCCGCAGCGTTTCCAAACCGTAGAAAACCGGCGTATAGCCATCTTCTTCTAAGGTGAAATCAACCAAAACGCTGCGATCGCACCAACCGGAAAAAGACTCTTGTAATGCTTGAACGGCGCGATCGACCTCTTCATAGTTGGGGGGATAAGTAGGATGGTTCTCTACATCAGCCGGATACAGTTCGTGCAAGTTGGTAATCGCCAGCAAACAAGGAATTTCTGGGTGTTGTTTGCGAATTTGCCGGGCAATTTGCTGCAGGGTATCAGTGGCAAAGTCATTAATTTTGACCGTGAGGATTAAAACCCGGGCACGGGTGGTTTCCGCTTGTAAATCCCCCAATAATTCAGAAGCGATCGCTTGTGCGTCCTGGTTCACATCCCCCAACCCCACCGTATCGGTAAACACCAATAAGGGCAAGTCGTCGGAAGGATAGTTGTAGCGTTCGGTATTTTGGGTATGGGGTCGAAATCCCTGACCGATAATTTCCTCACAAACGCCGGTCATTCCCCGAACCAGGGAACTTTTGCCCGCTTGGGGTTTGCCTACCAACAACGCCTCCGTGGTAGGCAGTTGGGCGCGTACTTGTGCTAGAATTTCTGCAATCCGGTCGTCGCTGATATCAAACCACTCGCTCACCAAACGGGAAACCGATTCCACTGGTAGCACTTTTTGCAAGCGATCGCTAGCATTGTGCCACAAATCTTTAAGCGCGCGCGTTTGAAAGCGATTTTGCCGGGATTGGCTGCTCGGTACCATCGAGTGTTGGGAATGCTGGTTTTCGCTCATAAAAAACGGAAAAACAATAGAAAGCCGATCTCAATTTTAATCGGTAATTTCCCATCCTTTCCTAGCTCTGCCATAAAAAATGGGGAACGGAAACAGGTAGATTTGGCCTGCCGTTCCCCTATTCTAGCCACAATCGCTATCGTCTAAAAAACTACTCCGCAGCAGCTTCCTTAGCTTGTTCGACCCAACTATCAAACTGCTCTTGGTTTTCTTCCACCCATTCCTGAGCGTGACGGCGGATATCTTCTTCAGTATCTTCCCCTTCACGCATTAACTTGTTTTGTGCGTTAATGTCAGCAATAGGGATTTTCACCAGTTCAAAGAATTTCACCGCTGCTGGGTTGTTGTCAGCAAACTCTTGGTTCGTCAAAACGCCAATTTGATCGACCGCAAATCCTAAATTTTTCTGCTGGCCGTTGACACTGACCGTCGTCGCTTCCGCCGTAGCTTTTTGTTCTTCCGGCAAATCCGTACGCGGCACTTCCAACCAAATGGTATCTTCCCCAGGTTGCAGCACCGCACTTACCCACAACGGCGTCCAAGTATAAAATAAAATGGACTCACCCTGTTCGTAGCGGGTAATGGTATCGCCCATGAGGGCAAAGTACTGACCCTGGTTGTGTTCGACCGTATTGCGCAATTCGTAGACATCCAAATGGTGTTCGATGACCCGTTCGCATCCCCAACCGGGATTGCAACCAGTCAAGTCAGCTTGGCCGTCGCCATCGGCATCGAACAGTTGGGCATTGTCTGGTTCCTGCAACTGAGCAAGGTTGTTAATCTCGTATTCATCTGCGGTTGCCTTATCGATTTGATATCCTTGCAAAGCATTGGGAACCAGCTCGCCAATACGTTCTAGCTGTTCGTCACCACCACTTTCTTGATAAAACGATTCGTGGAGTTTCTCCCAGTGAACAGCTGTATAGTCTAAATCGCCGTTGCCAATGGCTGTATGCATGGGAGCGTACTCCAATTCTTGGGGAGGCTCCACTTCGTACCCCAATTCCCGCAAACCAATGTTGAGAACTTCGGTTTGGAAGAGCTCTTCCAGTACGCTAATACCGGAAGTTACGGTTACCCCTTCGCCAGGCAAACCGCCACCATCAGTAGTTTCCTCGGTCTGCTGCGCTTGTTGCTGGCAAGCAACTGTACCGGCTAGCAAGGCGGTTAAGGCAGCTGTAAGAGCAATTTTTGTAGATTGTCGTTTCATGGTCGATCCGTATCGTCGTTGGTTGCCATATCTAAGGACAAGAACAGGCTAGTGGCAGCTTGGCCGCCAACCTGCCTTCGAGCGCTGGAACCTGCTAGCTACTATAGCTGCAGTCCCTCAGGTAGGAAAAGTAAATCCCATTTGATTTAACCATAGATTAAACTTACCAAATTTTAGAGTAAGTTTAACTGACAGACTGTTTTTGCTCGCCAGATCCGGTGAGAGATAAAATGAAGCCCACGGGTCCCCGTTCTTTCCAGGAAATGGTACGGTCAGTTTTGCCTACAGCCTGAGTAATGCGGTCGATGATAATAGCCAGCAAAACAATCCCAATACCGCCTTCAGCTGCCAATCCCACATCCAAACGACCAATGCCGCGGTTGACCATTTGACCCAATCCTTCCACAGCAATGAGTGAGGCAATGACCACCATGGACAGGGCTAGCATCAAGGATTGGTTGAGACCTGCCAGAATGGTAGGCATGGCCAGGGGAATTTGGACTTCCCCTAGAGTTTGAGTGGGGGTGGATCCAAAAGCTTCTGCCGCTTCCACTACATCGCCGGGAACCTGACGGATACCAATGTTGGTCAGGCGGATTAAAGGGGGAACGGCGAAAATAAAGGTTACAATTACGCCGGGAACTTTGCCGGTTCCGAACAGCATAACCACGGGCACCAAATAAACGAAGGCTGGTAGGGTCTGCATGGCGTCGAGAACCGGACGAATGGCTTGCTCGAAGTTATCGCTTTTGGCAGCTAGAATGCCCAAAGGAATGCCCACAATGGCACAGAAAGTAACGGCTGTTAGCACCAGAGACAGGGTCGTGATGGATGCTTCCCAAGCGCCAATGGCACCAATGGCAGCCATGGCAATGATGCTGAAAATGGCAATACCACGACCGGCTAATTGCCAAGCTAGCAATCCCAACAAAATTAAGAAAATAACTGGGGGAATGGCTTGCAAAACATTTTCAATAATATCCAACACCCAGTTCACGGGAACGCGGATTCCTTGAAAGACCCATCGAAAGTTGTTGACCAGGAAATCTACAACCCCTTCAATCCAATTACCTAGGGGAATGAGCTGTTCTTGGAAGGGATTGAGAGCGTTGGCGACAAACCAGAACGACAACGGCATAAGATTGAGCACGTTGAACTCTCCTTGTTTTTGGTTGGACAATATGGATGAAAGAAGGGGAAACGGTAGTGTGGGAGGGTGGCAGCGTCGAAGCACCCTTCGGCAAGCTCACCTTCAACACAGCAATGAATTGTCTTTCCCTAATCTCCCATGCTCGGTAGCTTGGTACGCTCGGTACGTTCTTTTATACGGCGATTTCTTCGCCAGTTGCGCTAGGCTTGCTACCGTTGGCTTGGTTGCTATCTGCTTGGGTACCTTTGCTCAACCGACCGATACTAGAAAGGACATCGGATTGTTCGATGGCACCTTTGAATTTCCCTTCCGCGTCCACCACGGCTAGGGGCATCCCTTTTTCGTATAAGTGGAAAATTTCTTCCAGGGTACTGGCGGCATGAACGGTGGGGAAGTCTTTGCGCATGACTTGGGTAACATCGTCGTAGCCGTCCTCAATGGCTTCTTCGATGGTGCTGGGGGTGACAAATCCTACTGGTACCCCTTGATGGTTGACTACGTATAGGTAGTCCATGTGGTTGCGTTCGATTTGTTCGCGGGCCGCTTGTACGGAGTCGCGCCCTAAAATGACAGGAACGGTGGTGCGGGCAATGGTGCCGGTTTTTAAAACTTGGGCGCGGTTAACATCGGCAGTGAAGTCGCGAATGTAGTCGTCTGCCGGTTGGGAAATTAGTTCTTCGGGGGTGCCCACTTGTACCAAGTATCCATCTTTCATGACGGCTACGCGATCGCCGATTTTGAGGGCTTCTTGGATATCGTGACTGATAAAGACAATGGTTTTATGTAGCTCGTTTTGCAGGCGCACCAGTTCGTCTTGCATTCCCCGGCGAATCAACGGGTCGAGGGCACCAAAGGCTTCGTCCATCAATAGGATCTCGGCATCGGTGGCCAGTGCGCGTGCCAAGCCTACCCGCTGTTGCATGCCGCCGCTGAGGGAAGAAGGCAAACGGTCTGCCCATTGGCTCAAACCGACTACTTCTAGGGTATCGAGGGCTTTTTGTCGGCGGTCTTCTTTTTCGATGTTACGTACTTTCAGTCCGTATTCCACATTTTCCGCGACAGTGCGGTGGGGGAACAGAGCGAATCGCTGAAAGACCATGGTCATTTTGGTCCGCCGGATTTCCCGCAGCCTTTCTTCGCTGAGTTCGGGAATGTTTTCATCGTCCACGAAGATATGACCGCTGGTGGAAGGGATCAAGCGATTGATGCAACGCACGAGGGTGGATTTGCCGGACCCCGATAAGCCCATAACCACGAACAATTCCCCTTTGTAGATGTTCATGGACACGTCGGCAACACCCAGGACGTTGCTAGTGGCTTCTAGAATTTCGTCCCTACTTGCTCCCTCGCGAAACATTTTCAGGGCATGGCGGGAATGTTTCCCATAGATTTTGATGAGATTTTCAATGCGAATTTTGACCTGTCGGTCGGTGGGGTTGGAATTACGATCTTCCATTTTTCAGTCCAAATTTCCAAAATACAACAATTACAATTTTTGGTTTGAAAACCTAATGCAGCTTCCAAACTGTATACATTTTTCATATGAAACCAGGTAGGAGAACCCGGTCTAACGGTGCTTGTCGAAACCGCGATCGCGCCTCGCTGCTAACTGCGATTGAGAGGAGACTATTTGAGGGTAGCATGGATTACGGCCGTCTTATTTTGCCTGGATAGTGATTTGACTCGAACGTATTGAAGAAAATGGAATACAAGTGGATAGCTCGCTATGCTTTGCATAGTAACTCAAAGGTAGCTTAGCTACCTTCTATAATATATCAAGCATATAATTTTTTTCGGTTGCCGTCAAATTTTTACAGCGATACCGGGCTCAATTTTACCTACCAAAAAACACACCAAGCTAAGCCGAAACAGGACTGTTTTGTTTGCCAGATGCCCAATTCTAAAAATAAAAATTTTTTAAATATTTGTTTAACCGGGATTGTATACCAGGAATAGCTTTTCAGAAGAAGTCTATTTTACAATTTTTTGAAATTTTGTCCCATGGTAAGCTATTGCCCATCGCTCCATAACTTTACAAAGAAGGGAGTTATGGGGGGTAACCGATGTCCGCAGTTTCCCTTTTTAGGGAGTTCCCCTACAGATATAGCAACCCCAATTTAGCTGCGAGCCCAACCCCAAAAAACTGGGAAATGGGCAGTTCGCCAACTAAGCAGGATTGCTATACCAAGTCTGTAGGAAGCCTTCGTTGGGATAGGGACTTACGTACGAGCTTGGCTGCGGGTTTTCTGCCACAACCAGGCAACTGCGTAAACCAATCCACCAGCCACAATACCGGGTAACGCCTCATAGATGGCATCGGATAAGTTGAGACCGACACGCCAAAACAGAGCGGTACCAGTGCCAGCTACCATCATAGCAACGCCCACAGGGGTACTAATTGGTAACTGCAGCACACGGACGATCATTAAGGGACCAATACTAGCCGCCAAAGCCGACCAGGAGAAGGTGACCAACGTAAACACGTTATCGCTACCTACCAGAGCAATGCCTAAAATCACTAAGGTAACTAATAAAGTACCGATACGCACGAACATGTAGGACCCGGCAGCTTTGGGGAACAAATCCTGGGTCAGGGCAGCGGAACAGCTCAGCAGTTGTGCGTCTGCTGTGGAAATGGTCGCTGAGAACAAGCCAGCTAGGATGAGCCCGACCAACACCCCTGGCAGCAGTTGCATAGCCAGTTGCGGCAGCGCCAGTTCCGTATCACCGCCTGCCATCAGTTCTGGCATTAACACGCGCGTGGTCAGACCCACACCAACGGCTGCTATCGCAAATAGAGCGTACACAACCACGTAAATATTGCGTGCTTGCTCGATGCTGTCTTCCGAGTCAATGGCCATGGTACGAATCATGATGTGGGGTTGTCCCACCACACCAAATCCAGCCATTAACCAACCAATCAGAAAAGGCACGAAGCCAAACTGTAAATTAGGTGGTGTCGGCTGCATGAGCATGGGATCGATATCTGTTAGCTGCGACCAAAGGGTACCAATACCACCAGAAGCTGTAATGGATGCTACCAGCAGCACAATCATGGAAAAGACCATGACACCACCTTGGATGGCACCAGCCCGAATGGAAGCTTGAGCGCCGCCGGTAAAGGCATAGATCACCACAATGGCAGCCCCCAAAATGGAGCCGACATTGTAATCCCAGCCGAAAACCACGCTCAATGCCTTGCTACCAGCTTGCAACTGAGCGGCAGCATAAGCCCCCAGGAAAATCAGAATAGCAAGCGCAGAAATGGCAGTAATCCAGCGGAGATCGCCTTTGGGAGTGTGCGCCAGAAACGAGGGAATGGTTTCTACATCTTTTTCTTCGGAAAACTTGCGCAATCGTCTGTGGACCCACATCCAGGCGAGATAGTCTCCAGTAATCCAGCCCACCATAATCCAGATACTGGAAATGCCCACTTGATAGGCATAGCCAATCAAGCCAATGAACATGAACCCGCTGTTCCCCGTTGCCACAGTACTCAGGGCAATGGTCCAGGGGTTCACATCTCTCGACGCTAGAATGTAATCTTCTGTTGTATCTTCTTGTTGACTTTGTTGCTTGCTGCTACCGGAGTAGATTCCCACACCGATAGACAGCAGTAGAAATGCTACGAAACTGATAGAAGTTGGCCAGAAATCTGCCATAACAATAATTAAAGGTTTAACCTACGAAACTTGGGCTGCATGCCCATACTATAGATTAACAAAACCGACACACCCCCTTGCAGGCAGCCAACCGAATCCCCTAGTAATCGCAAAAGAGCGTATCGCGGGTCACTCGCCCGGTGACGGGATTTTCGCCGCTGGCGACTTCGCATAGTTGCTTGCGGGTGATTTCCCGCATGAGGACGTCGGTGAAATCCGCTCCCACAATGCTGGCTTTATTAAAGTTGGTATTGTAGGCAAAAGCCCCTTCTAAGATAGCATTATCCAAGTTGGCTCCTGCCAAACGCGCCAAATCGAGGGTAGCCGCCCGCAAATCGGCACCGGCGAGGTTGGCTCTTTCCATGTTGGCACCAAACAGGCTGACCCCTCGCAGGTCGGCTTTCTGCAGATTGGCTTTCTGCAGGTTGGCTTTGGTAAAGCTGGAGTCGGTTAAATTCTGGTTGGAGAAGTCGGCTTCTGCCAAACTTCTCTTGGTATAATCTTCTGCACGGGCAGATGGCGCGTTGCTCAGTCCCACGAACAGGATGCTGCACGCGAGCAGGACGATAGCGGCTCGACGGATCCAGAGAGATATCATGGCTTTTAAAATTTATTTCAATTTGCGTTCGTTTTCAAGATTCTATGGTAATGGAAGAACGCCCCAAGCGAACGTCCAATGTATTTGAATTGTCGATTAACAAATTAAATGTCGTATTGACCGCTTATATGTAATTTTTGATACAAACTACCTTTCCTTCACAATACATTAGGTTGCCAGCTTGGGGAATATCGATGGAATTGTCAGGAAATGGAAAAAACACATGCGATCGCGACCCATCTGAACGGCTGACAGCAGCGATTTCGTCCATTGAAAATACTTTGATAAATCATTTTGTAAACAACCCTGGAAGATTCCAGGAGTCTGGATTTATACTTGGGGCAAATATCGTTCGAGTATAAGAGATTGCCGTGGAGCCAGACGTAAAGCAGTTTTTTCGAGATTGCAACCCGTCGAAAACGCTAGATTATAAAAAACCTGAAGACCGACGCTACTACATTGACTTTTCGCAAGTGCGCGGCACAGAAGTTGTGACAGAAGTGGGAGAAACGATCGAGTTCATGGATGCCGACCCCACCTGTCAGCTTTTTACCGGACATATTGGGTGTGGGAAATCCACAGAGTTGCTGCGGCTGAAAGCTGAATTGGAAGATCGGGGGTTTCATGTCGCCTACTTTGAATCGACCAACGTACTGGAAGAGAGCGATATCGAAGTCAGCGACTTATTGCTAGCGATCGCGCATCAGGTAAGCGAAAACCTCCGAGATGCCGGCATTCCGCTCGTGGGCAGGTATTTCACCAACCTGATGAAAGAGTGCGCCAATTTTTTGCAAACCCCCATCGAGACACAGGCGGAAATTTCTGTAGGCATTGGCAAACTTACGGCGAAAGCCAAAGAAAGTCCCACCTTCCGCAGCCAACTGCGACAGTACCTAGAACCGCAGACAAAACAGCTAATCGACGGCATTAACAACGAACTGCTGGTTCCGGCAAACGAAAAGCTGCGCCAACGGGGAAAACAAGGCTTGGTGGTTATCGTGGATAACCTCGATCGCGTAGACAATCGCAAACTCGACAGCGGCTTGACCCTACCAGAATACCTGTTCGTGCGCCGAGGCGACCAACTGCGGAGCTTGCAGTGCCATCTCGTATATACCATTCCCCTGGCGTTGCTGTTTTCCAACGAACACCAGGCGCTAAAAAACCGACTGGGAGGCGGAAACAGTGCCAGCGTGTTGCCCATGGTACCAGTGCGGTTGCACGATGGCAGACCCTATACAGAAGGCCTCGATCGCTTAAAACAGATGGTCTTGGCGCGGGCATTTCCCCAGGCAACATCGGAAGAACGAATACAATGGGTCGATCGCGTTTTTGATTCCATGGAAACCTTAGATTGGTTGTGCTACAAAAGTGGCGGTCACGTACGCACGCTGCTGAGTTTGGTGTTTGCCTGCCTGCGCAAACACAAGCAATTGCCGATTACACGGAAAATGGTAGAAGTTGCCGTGCAGGAAGCGCGAGACGAGTTGCGCCTGGCTATTACCGAGGACGAGTGGCGCTTGTTGCGGAAGGTGGCACAGACGAAGCAGGTAGCGGGTGAAATGGAATCTCAGACCCTGTTGCGTAGTTTGTTTGTTTTTGAGTATCGGAATGAGGAGTACGGTCGTTGGTTTGACGTAAATCCCCTCTTAGAAGGATTGCCGGAGTTGCAAGAACAATCATGAGCGATCGCTTGTTGACCCATCAAGAATTAGAAGAAGCCATTATTGCCGCCAATCGCGAGGCATTGGATGAGGTAACCTGGACCATCGAGAGTTTGCAGGATGAGTTTGTGTTGCTGGTGCTGCGGTGCAACTACCATCATTTGCGGGACTTGATGCGTCGGGAAATACACCAGAAGGGTCTGCGGCAGGTGCGGGAATTGACCTTAGATCGAAGGACAATGGCTTTGTTTCCTGCGATCGCGGGTGTGGTGGAAGATTCTCAACCAACAGCCGTCTCAATTACGGGATTGGAAGAGCTAGACAATCTCGATGCGGTGTTGGGGTCGGCGAATATGGCGCGGGAAGAATTGCGCCGTCACTTTCGGTTGCCGCTGTTGCTGTGGGCGGACGATCGCGTTTTTGGGCGGCTGGTGCGCGTGGTTCCCGATTTCAAAAGTTGGGCGACGACAACGCGGTTTCAACTGCCAGATGAGGCGCTGGTGGCGTTTTTGCGCCAGTATTGCGATCGCTTGTTCGATGGCGTGTTGGCAACCGGCAAGTTTGACGTGGAACCGGTGGCATCGCGAGAAAACGTTGAAATGGCGTTTGCCCTGCAGGATGTCCGGGAACGGGATATTTCCCTGGAACCGGATATTGAAGCAAGTTTGGCTTTTGCTAGGGGTCTTCGGTGCTACCAACAGCAAGCCTGGGATGAAGCGATCGCGCATTACGACGAAAGTTTGGCGTTTTGGGAAGAGAATGCCGAAACCAATGTAGGGGCGTTTCGCGAAACACCTTTTGGCGTCAGAGCCGGCATCGTGCGCTTTTATCGGGGATGGGCGTACCAAGGGAAAGCAGATTGGGAAGCAGCCAAAACCGAGTTGGAACGCGGTCTGCAACAGTTCCAGGCAGCAGGGCGACCCGACCTGGTAACCAAATTTGCGTGCAAGTTGGGCGAGGTTCTGGTGTCGTTGGAAGCTTGGCAGGAACTGGAAGAAAACGCCCGGCAGTGGTTGGCATGGCACCAAGACGATGCGGCGAATTTGGCGCGAGATTGGGGATTTTTGGCCAGGGTGGCAGCACAACGAGGGCAGTGGCAGCAGGTGAAAGAATGCGCGGATGCAGCGTTGGCAGCTTGGCAGCAGAGTCCGGAACCGCGTTCGTCGAGCCTTCCATACTGTTTGCTGGCAGCCCAGGCGCGCAAAGAACTGGGCAATCTTGACCAGGCGATTTCGATTCTGGAAAAGGCGCGTTCCACAACCTCTCCAGAACGCGACCCCAGCAATTACGTGCGCGTGTTGCAAGCGTTGCGAGATTGGCACTACGCCCAAAAGGAATACGTACGGGCGTTTGAAATCAAGCAGCAATGCCTAGCGATCGAGTTTCAGTTTGGCTTTCGGGCATTTGTGGGAGCGGGAATCCTGCAACCCCAGGTAGTTAGGGAGGGAACGGACAAACAAGAACCGGTGGTTTCGGGGCGAAAAGGGGACATTGACGAACTGGCGAATACCCGCATTCCCGAAGATCGCTACAAACTAACCGTTCTCTACGGACCGTCGGGGGTGGGGAAAAGTTCGCTGCTGCAAGCGGGATTGGTGCCTGCTTTGCAACAGCGTCCCCTGCGCGATCGCACCGTGTTGCCGGTTTTGACCCGCGTTTACGGGAACTGGGCGCGAGAGTTGGGAAAACAGATAAGCGAGGCATTGAAAACCTATCCCGATAGGGTGCAACCGAATACTCCCTTGGCATCGGTGGCGGACCTGCGGGCGCAACTGCAACGAAACGCCGAAAATCGCCTGTTGACAGTATTGGTGTTCGACCAGTTCGAGGAATTTTTCTTTAGCAACCCCGAACTGGAAACTCGTCAGGAACTGTATGCCTTTCTCCAAGAGTGCTTGAAAGGCACCGACCTCCAGTTCGTGAAGGTCATACTGTCGCTGCGAGAAGACTACCTGCACCGACTGTTGGAGCTGGAGCGCTACACCCAAAAGCAGGGAACAGCCCAAAATACTCCCAGGGCAGGCACGGAGGCACTGCCCCTACGTGCCGAATGGCGGTACTACTTGGGGAACTTTTTACCGGCAGCCGCGCGGGATGTGGTTGCCGACCTGACCCAACACAAGCAACAGAGTCATCGGAAGCTGGAAACCGATTTGGTGGAGCAGTTTGTCGCCGATTTAACCGACGCTTTGGGAGAAGTGCGTCCTGTGGAGTTGCAGGTGGTGGGAGCGCAGTTGGAAGCAGAGGAAATAACGCAGTTGGCGCAGTACCAGCAGCTCGGCGAGAACCCGAAAGAGCAACTGGCGCAGCGGTGGATTGCCATGGTGGTCGAGGACTGCGGTGAGGAAAATATCGAGGCAGCGTGGCAAGTGCTGGCAGCGCTGACGGATGAAAAGGGAACGCGCCCCATGCGTACCAAAGCAGAGTTGGAAGAGGTGCTGGCAGACTACCGTCAGTTGGTGGGTGGCAAGGCGGTTTCGCTAGAGGAGCCGATACTGACGGTTTTGGTGGGGTCGGGGCTGGTGGTGTGCTGGCGTCAGGAGTCGGAAAACCGCTATCAACTGGTTCACGATTATTTGGTGGATTTGGTACGGCGCAAGTACAACGCCGATTACCGACAGCGCCTGGAAAGGTTGGCGCAACGGATGAAGCAAGAAGAGAGCACCCGCAAGAAATGGCAGAAGTGGACGTTGCGGGGGTCGGTGGTGGCGGCAGTGGTCCTTGCTTGCTTGGCGGGATGGTCGGAAATGCAGCGTCGCGAAGCCCAACGCAGGGAAGCAAATGCGGAAATTGTGGCGCTCAGCCTGAAGACGAACAACCTGCGGCGGCAAGGATTGGAAATTAAATCGTTGCTCAAGGGGTTAAAAACAGTTCAAAAGATTGAAAAATACGAACCAAAAGCCATTGGGGAAACCCGAATGCGGGGGATCGCTGCGTTGCGGCAGGTTGTCTACAGCATCCGAGCAAAAAACCGGTTGGAAGGTCACCAGGGTTGGGTTAATCATGTAACGTTCAGCCCCGACGGAGACACCCTGGCTTCTGCTAGTAGAGACGGCACGGTGCGCCTGTGGCAGCGAGACGGCACTCTCATTGCTACTCTGGAAGGTCACCAGGATGATGTTACTCATGTAACCTTCAGCCCC
>NZ_LNDC01000048.1:72443-73529 GCF_001870905.1 Geitlerinema sp. PCC 9228 | reverse complement strand
GTGCGCCTGTGGCAGCGAGACGGCACTCTCATTGCTACTCTGGAAGGTCACCAGGATGATGTTACTCATGTAACCTTCAGCCCCAACGGAGACACCCTGGCTTCCGCTAGTAGAGACAACACCGTGCGCCTGTGGCTGCGCGACGGCACCCTCATTACTACCCTGGAAGGTCACCAGGATTGGGTGAATCAGGTAACGTTCAGCCCCAACGGAGACACCCTGGCTTCCGCTAGTAGAGACAACACCGTGCGCCTGTGGCAGCGCGACGGCACCCCCATCGCTACTCTGGAAGGTCACCAGGGTTGGGTTAATCATGTAACGTTCAGCCCCGACGGAGACACCCTGGCTTCTGCTAGTAGAGACGGCACCGTGCGCCTGTGGCAGCGAGACGGCACCCCCATTACCACTCTGGAAGGTCACCAGAGTTGGGTTAATCATGTAACGTTCAGCCCCGATGGAGACACCCTGGCTTCTGCTAGTTCCGACGGCACCGTGCGCCTGTGGCAGCGAGACGGCACCCCCATCGTTCCCCTAGAAGGTCACCAGAGTTGGGTTAATCATGTAACGTTCAGCCCCGATGGAGACACCCTGGCTTCTGCTAGTAGAGACGGCACCGTGCGCCTGTGGCAGCGAGACGGCACCCCCATCGCTCCCCTAGAAGGTCACCAGGATGATGTTAATGTAACCTTCAGCCCCGACGGAGACACCCTGGCTTCTGCTAGTTCCGACGGCACCGTGCGCCTGTGGCAGCGAGACGGCACTCCCATCGCTACTCTGGAAGGTCACCAGTATGATGTTACTCATGTAACCTTCAGCCCCAACGGAGACACCCTGGCTTCTGCTAGTGGAGACAACACGGTGCGCCTGTGGCAGCGAGACGACACCCCCATCGCTACTCTGGAAGGTCACCAGTATGATGTTACTCATGTAACGTTCAGCCCCGATGGAGACACCCTGGCTTCTGCTAGTTGGGATGGCACGGTGCGCCTGTGGCAGCGAGACGGCACTCCCATCGCTACCTTGGAAGGTCACCAGGGTCCGATTTTTCATGTAACGTTCAGCCCCGACGGAAACACCCTGGTCTCA
>NZ_LNDC01000048.1:0-72402 GCF_001870905.1 Geitlerinema sp. PCC 9228 | reverse complement strand
CCCATCGCTACCTTGGAAGGTCACCAGAGTGTGGTTTATCATGTAACGTTCAGCCCCGACGGAGACACCCTGGCTTCTGCTAGTAGAGACGGCACGGTGCGCCTGTGGCAGCGGGACGGCACTCCCATCGCTACCTTGGAAGGTCACCAGAGTTGGGTTAGGCAGGTAACTTTCAGCCCCAACGGAGACACCCTCGCTTCTGCTAGTGGAGACAACACCGTGCGCCTGTGGCTGCGCGACGGCACCCCCATTGCGACCCTGGAAGGTCACCAGAGTGTGATTTATCGTGTAACTTTCAGCCCCGACGGAGACACCCTGGCTTCTGCTAGTAGAGACAACACGGTGCGCCTGTGGCAGCGGGACGGCACTCCCCATCGCTACCTTGGAAGGTCACCAGAGTGTGGTTTATCATGTAACGTTCAGCCCCGACGGAGACACCCTGGCTTCTGCTAGTGGAGACGGCACCGTGCGCCTGTGGAATTTCGACCAAGACAATCTAACCAAGCGTGGCTGTCAGTGGCTGCACGACTATTTCATTCACCATCCCGATAATTTGGCACCGCTGACGGTATGCCATACGGAAAAACGCCTTGCAGCCGCCGCACCAGCTGTCATCGCACAAGCAGAACAGTTGGCTCAGGCGGGAATTTTTACAACAGCAGTGAAAAAGTTCGAGCAAGCACAGAAGTGGGATCCTTCTCGGGACTTCGATCCCAAAGCCAAAGCCGCACCTGCCTTGGTGCGGCAGGGTCGCGATTTCGCGCAAAACGGAAAAGAAGAGGAGGCGAGAAGCAAGTTCAAACGAGCATTGCAACTCAATCCCCATGTCGATCTCGATCCGAGTACCAAAGAGGTGGAGAGCAATGTTAGCGCGATAACCCAACAGCTTGTCGCAGCTGCGAAAGTGGAAGAAGGCAAGCAATTAGCTAGAGACAGCAAAATTGACAAATCAATTCAAGCATTCAACAAAGCTTTAGAACGCGATCCCAATCTAGAAATTTCAGCAAGAGACTGGGGTGTTTTGTGTTGGTTTGGCAGCCTCCATCGCCGTGCGGAAGATGTGATGTTTGCTTGCCAAAAAGCCGTTTCCCTGGCTCCAGATAATGAAGTCATCCGAGATAGCCGGGGACTGGCACGAGCTTTAACTGGAGATATCCAAGGAGCAATAGATGACTTTCAGTTTTATGTGAACCGAACATACAATGAAGAACGTAAATCTCAAGTGCAGGGATGGATCGAACAACTCCAAGCAGGAGACGATCCGTTTACCGATGAAGTTTTAGAAGAACTCAAAAATTAATAGCGATCGCATTTGGCATTTCGTTAGTTAAATACAAAACTGCGATCGCAATTTCCTAGGGAATGTTTTACGGTTTTCTAAAAAAGAGCGATCGCTTTCTATCCCCAGCCATCACCCTTATTGTAATTTCAGGGCAAACCTTAAAAAGAGGAGCTTTCAGATTCTATATCTTGCAAAACTTTATAGAAATAGGAAAAGCAATTTGGGAAATACACCCACCTGTTTGCCTGAAAATTATTTTCTCAATTCACAAATGGAGAATAGGGGACTCGAACCCCTAACCTCTGCGGTGCGATCGCAGCGCTCTACCAGTTGAGCTAATTCCCCAACAAGCCATCTATTATACTAGCAGATTCCCCCGCTATTTACCAAATTTTATGGCGTATTTTTCAGGAAAAAGCCTGAAAAGCCGGCGAAACCTCATCGCCAAAGGCTTGTTGAATGCGACCCAATTCCAATTCTCCCAGGTAATCCACCGTCCAATCCGCCAAACGATGCAGCATGTGGAACGGATAAGTATGCGCCACCCCCACTACCTGCATCCCAGCGGCTTGCGCTGCCTGAATCCCCGCCATAGTGTCTTCAATAACCAAACACTCTTCTGGTTGTAGCTGCAAGTTCGGGTCTAGCTGGTTGAACCGTTCCACAGCCAGCAAATAGCCGTCGGGTTCGGGTTTGCTAACGGTAATATCGTCGCCGCCGACCCAAAGAGAAAACGCATCCCGCAGGTTGGCTTGGGTGAGAACAGTTTCGATTTCCACACGCACCGCACCGCTGACCACCGCTAGTGGTATTTTCGCCACCCGCAGCTGAAAAATTACCTGTTCGGCATCGGGATAAATGGGAAGTTTGGTGGTCGCAGCAATTTTTTCCTGGTAGGCTTGGCTTTTGCGCTGCATGAGCTTTAAAATATATTCGTCGCTGACAACGCGACCTTTCTTTTCCAGCAGTTCCCGCAATCCCACGCGATCGCTTTTTCCCAAGCAAACCTGGTAAATTTCCTCTAAGTCAGCACGCAAATTTTCCTCCACCAGTACCTCTTGTAGCAGCTGGTGGTGAATGGGTTCGTCGTCGATAATGACGCCATTAAAGTCGAATAAAACGGCTTTTAAACTCATGCTGGCGCTTCGGCGATATTTTCTCCTTCTGATTCTACCTCAACCGTGATAGGTTGCGATCGCGCATAGTCCGGCGATTGTCCGGGAATCGGCTTAATGCCTCGGGTGACCTGATGCACCCACCAAACTTCCTCGGTGCGAATAGCATCGAAATCAGCAGCACCCATCCAAGCATCTAGATTACCATTGGCGTACGCTTCGATGTAAGGTTCTTCAAAGACATTGCGCAACCAATCCAACTCCCGCAAAGTTTCCTGGTTGCCGTCGAGAACCAACATTTCGCCGTTTCCCTGCAAAATCCGCCAAGCTTCCCGCAGAATTTGGCGGCTGACTTCCGGTGGCGTTTCGTGAAACAGCAAGGCAGCGGTCACCAGGTCGAAGGAATTGTCATCAAATCCGGTGGCTTCGGCGTTGCCATGCATCCATTGGATGTTGGTTTGCGCATTTTTTGCCTTATCTTCCGCCACCGCTAGCATGTAGGGAGACAAATCCATGCCGATGACTTCTGCTTGGGGAAAGGCTTGTTGCAGCATAACGGTCATGGAACCCGTGCCGCATCCCAAATCCAGGATACGCCGGGGAGAACCGCCAACTCGTTTCAAGGCTTCCTGGCGCACCCAGGTTTCGTTGGGAGGCACAGCATAGCGGGTGATGGGGTCGTAGGTAACGGCAGCATCGATGGTGAGGTAGCCACCTTCGATGCCGTGGAAGTTGCTTTGGCGGTAGTAGTCGGGATAGGATAAGGTATCGTTACGCAGGCGATCGCAGGTGGTTTCCCAGTCAATGCGATCGCGCAGTTGTTTGGTTTCCTCTTCATCAACGAACCAACCCACTACTGGGGCAATGAATTGCTCGAAGATCGTGTCTTTACGAACGCTCATAGTTCCTCGTTCAATGTAAACTATCGCTAAAATTTATTTCTAAATATTACACAGTTTAGCGTAAAAGATTCGATCCTGACGGTGGGGACGAGGAAATGAGAGAATAGCAACAAACTGAATGCCGCGATCGCGAATTGAGTTCGTTTTCCCATCATGAAACCGAGTCCTACACCAGCGCAAGAAGTCAAAGCCACCATCATGCTAGCCGGCGGACACCAACACGTTCTCTATTTTAGCTCTGACGCGCCGATGCTGAAACGTTTGCTGTCGGTTTTAGCCAATCGTCCCAGCGAATCTACTTTATTGCAAATTCCTGTCAACGAAGGTCGCGGCTGTTTGTGTTTTCCCAGCGAACAATTGGTGGGATTAATAACCGAACCCCCTTTATACGTGCAGTCAGCAACTGGCAACTCAGCCACCCATTCCGCACCGGCACCCACACCAGCGTCACCAGGGGTAATTCCGGCGAAATATTGGCAAATCGATAATTTCTTTTCTCAGAAAGAATTAGACAAATTGCGATCGCACGCCATCCAGCGAGAATCCGAATTTGTTCCCACCAGCACTTCCACAGGGGCAGAAAATTACCGCAAATCCCTAGTTTTGTATTCATTTCCCCAATTTTCCGAGTTAATGCGACGTCGGCTGCAAGCGATATTGCCAGAGGTTTGTGCCAAACTAGAAATTGCTCCATTTCCCGTTTCTCAAATCGAAGCACAACTCACGGCACACAACGACGGTCATTTTTACAAGCTCCACAATGACAACGGCAGCAAGGAAACAGCCACCCGCGTGCTAACTTACGTCTATTATTTTTATCGAGAACCCAAACCATTTGACGGTGGCGAGTTAGTTATTTACGACAGCAAGCTACAAAACAACCGTTATACCAAAGCCGAAACCTACAAAACGGTAGAACCGCGTAACAACAGCATCGTCTTTTTCCCCAGTCACTACATGCATGAGGTGTTGCCCATTCATTGTCCTTCCCAGAAGTTTGCTGACAGTCGTTTTACGATTAACGGGTGGATTCGGCAGTAGGAGCGTGGGAGCGTGGGTGCGTGGGAGCGTGGGTGCTTGGGAGCGTGGGTGCTTGGGAGAATTTGATGGAATATTTGAGATTGTTTATACTTGAAACACCGTTTATCGGGAGGGGTCGTGAAACAAGCGATCGCAAAATTTCTACCGTGGATGCCGACAGGTGCCCTTGGTGGCATTTCCCTACATTTTGTCTTGCAGCAGGAGTGGCTGCAGGCGGGAATTTCCTTTATTACAACTGCCATTTCTGGCTTTGCGACCAATTTTGGTAAGGGATTTATAAAAAAATTTAATCAAGGTGCAGAGAAAAGAGGCGAGAAACTTGCTGATTTTTTGCTGGAGAACTTCGATCGCTTGCCTACAGCCCTAAAATGGAAACTATCGGGATTTGCCAGTAAATATTACCAAAGCCTGCGAGACAGCTACCAAGAAATCAAAGTAGAAGGATTTCAAGTTGGTACACCAGTTTTAGACCTGGAAGATGTATTCGTGCCGTTGCAGGTGCAATGGCAACATCATGAGAAAATTAGTCGGGATATGGTTCCGGAACGGGGAACCGAGGCAAAAGAGATTGATACCAGTTCCACGCAACAAATTTGGCATTTTCTGGCTGCCAGTTCTCGCGATTCTGCCTACAAGCGTCTGGCTATTGTAGCGGCACCGGGTTCGGGAAAAACCACGCTCCTGCAACACGTTGCCCTCATCTACGCCAAAGGAAAACACCACCAGCACAAAGCTCCCAATCTTGTTCCCATTTTGCTGTACTTGCGCGAAATTCGCCAGCAAATTATCCAAGAATCGCCACCTGACCTACCCAAACTCGTAGAACAAGCCGTCAAAAAACAACCCGCCTTTCAACAACTAACACCACCGCCCAATTGGTTTCGGCAGCGATTGCAGCAGGGCAAATGTTTAATCATGCTGGATGGGTTGGATGAGGTTGCCAATCAAACCGAACGCCAAAAAGTGAGCCAGTGGGTTGACGACCAAATGCGAGCTTACCGTCACAATCAATTTTTGATTACTTCTCGACCCCACGGCTTCCAAAGTGCGCCTGTAGATGCTGGTTTGGTCCTGGAAGTACAGCCGTTTAGCCTAGCACAAATGAGCGAGTTTATTCGCAAATGGTACTTGCAGACAGAAATTAGAATTCGTTTGGGTCGCGACACCCCAGCCGTGCGTCAGGAAGCTACCGAAAACGCCGAAAACCTAATCCATCGCATTATCAAAACCCCAGCCATTCGTAAAATGGCCAGCAATCCCCTGTTGGTGACCATGATTGCTACGGTTCACTACTGCGGCAATGCCTTGCCAGGCAGGCGGGTAGAACTGTATCAAAAGATTTGCGACGTATTGCTGGGAACGCGCCAAGCAGCTAAAAAGATTCCGGCATCGCTGACGTCAGAACAGCAGAAATCCGTGCTGCAAGTACTGGCATTGGATATGATGCAACGGGAAACGCGCCGCTTTACCCTGAAAGAGGGAGAAGCAGCAATTCGCGAAGCTCTGGCTACGGTGGCTCCTTCCCTAAAGCCGCAGCAATTTTTTGAAAATGTTAAAGACATCAGTGGTTTGTTGGTAGAAAAAGAACTGGGAACCTACGAATTTGCTCACCTCAGTTTCCAGGAATATTTAGCTGCCGCTCAAATCCACAAAACGCAACAGCAACAAATTTTAATCGACAATTTCGCCAACCCCTGGTGGGGAGAAACCATTCGGTTGTATGCCGCTCAAAGCGACGCAACGCCTTTGATTGAAACGGCACTTTCGAGAGGTGGGGATGTGTATTGCCTATCTTTGGGATACGATTGCTTGCAGGAAGGGTTGCAAGTAGAACCCCAAGTACGCCAACAACTAGAAGATTTGCTGGAAGAGGGATTGGCATCGAAGCAACAAGAGATTGCCGACATGGCAGCTAAGGTAAAGCTATCGCGCCGCTTGCAGGATTTGCTCCCTATTGATGAAACCAAGGATATCGATTTACGTCCCGTCAGCCGTGCGGAATATCAATTATACGTTCGCAATTGTCAAAACCAAAACTCAGAAAATGGATCGTCGCTAACCAGAGACACAGCACAACAAGCCGTTTTGACCAGTTTTCGCGATGCCTCGTTGTTTTGTACTTGGTTGAGTCTCAACGAACCGGTATCGGGAGAACAAGAAGCAAGCGGCTATTTCTATCGACTACCAACTGTGGAAGAAGCGAAAACGTATGCGTTGCAGAAAAATAAAGAGAACGACTGTTGGACGGGGAAAAACAGGGGAAATGGAGAAGGTGGGATTTATCTTGTTAGGCAGCAACTACCGGAACGTTACCAACAATTGTTTTATTATTTAGCGACGGAAAGATGGGAAGAGGCGGATAAGGAAACAGCGCAAGTTATGCTGCAAGTAGCTCGGAAAGACAAATTTTTGGAAATTGAGGATATCAAGAACTTTCCTTGCGAAGACTTGCGTTGGCTGGACTGGCTGTGGGTACAATGTAGTGGCGGGCACTATGGTTTCAGCGTGCAGAAAGAAATTTGGTACCAAAAAGCTAAGGAAATAAGTAAGGTATTCTATGACAGGGTGGGATGGAATGAGGGGGCTCGTGTGGGCCGTGTGGGCTACTACCCGTATAACCCTTACGTTGCGTCCGTCGTCCGTGACTTAGGGGGGAGGAAGTGGTCTTCTCTTATCTACGCGAGACTTGTAAACTGTAACATATAAGGGATACAGCTTCATGTAAAGAATTGTTTTAAAGGGATTTTTTCACGCATTCATGGGCATTTCCTCAATTCGATACCTGACACCCCACGATTTCGTGGAACTCAGGTGGGGTGGCTACACTACCAATCATCAAACTGCAAAACCGCTATTTCCGGGTTGTAGCTGTTTGCCAACACAAACTGTTTCGCCACCGCTTGAATTTCGGGATGGTTCGCTTCCCACCTTTCCCATAAAGCCATTTGACCGCGAGGTGGTTTCTTGCCTTTTTTCTTAATAATCTTGGGTAGCAACTTCGTTCCCCAGTGGTTTTTCCTCTCTGGCTTGGGTTTCGGCTGGTACTTTTGACAAAAACCGCGATATTTCCTGGCACATTCATCCAAACTGTTTCCCAAACTCAAAAACGCCGGATGCCATTGAGTTAAACCGTCATCGCTGAGTCGGTCGTAGCTGCCATAATTGCTAAAATCGTAGAAAAATCCCCATTGCATTGCTCCAGCAGCTTTGGGATTGGCATGGATGTAGCGTAGCGTATTCAACGCCCGTCGTCTATCGCTTTTGGCAAAACCTAGGCTATGGTATCGTTTTTCCCACCAAATGTCCGCAGCGATTGAGCATACGATTGAAACACATGGCGGTATACCAGTTCAACCAGTGCATGATTTTGGGTAAGTCTTCTGGCTGTTGCGGTTGGTGCAGATAGTGGATATGGTTGGACATGATACAAAGGGCGTACAACCGAAACCCAAATTTGCTCAAAGCTTTTTTTATAGCGTAAAGCAACACTTGACGGCATTCGTGGTGGGTGAGGCGAAACTCGCGATTGTTGCAGCGAACCGTAATGTGGTAGCAGTAGCCTGCGGGATATAGTTGGCGTGGCATAGATATCGATACTGACCTCACCAGAAGCTAGAGTGGGAAATCACGATCCAATTTTGCACAGGGATTGGCAAAATCAAAACTACCGTGGTTTTTGAAAAATAGCATTCCTAGATAGTTGCCATCTCCACAATCGAATTGGTTGTGTTATTTTAAAATTGGTTTCAGTTAAGTAGAACGCAAGATCGTGGAAACCTGTCGTATCTGCCAGCAAGAATGTACGGACGAGCAGCAGTTTTGCCGCCACTGTGGCTATCCGTTTCCCACAACTCCGAAGCTGGATGACACTTCCCAGTCATCTTCAGAACTTCTATCTCAAAGAGAGACGTGGGAAAGAGACATCTGGCGGAAGTACGAACAATTGCAACAGCAGCAACAGGAACTCTCTCGCAACTATCAGCAGTTGCAGCAAAAATTCGAACAACAGCAGCAGCAAATCACAGAATTACAGCAAGAAAATGCTCGACTTCAGGGTCAATTAGAAACTCAAAATCATTCCCAACCATCGCAGCAACAGTTGGTAGAGCAATTGCGGGAAGTCTTGCAAGAAAATCAGAGTAGCCAACCAGAAGAAAAAATCACCGAACAATACCAAACCTTACAGCAACAAATTAGCCAACTGCAACAACAAATAACCAACTTCCAGCAAGAAAATACGCAACTCCATCAAAAATTAGAATCCCAACTTTTTATCCAACAGCAAAATACCCTCGATGAAGTTCCCCTACAAAGTGCTGTAGGATACGATTATAGGCGATTGCGAGACTTGCTAGCGGCTGGCAAATGGAAACAAGCCGATAAAAAAACAGTTCATGCTATGTTGGCAGTTGCCGGTAGGGAAGAGAAGGGATTTCTCCGTAAAAAAGATATCGATAATTTTCCTTGTGAAGACCTGCAAACCATAGACCGTTTGTGGGTGAAATCGAGTAATGGCAAATTTGGATTCAGCGTCCAAAAACAAATTTATAAAAATTTGGGGGGTACAGATAAGTTTGAAGGAAAAACATGGAGAAAATTTGGCGATACGGTTGGTTGGCGACGGGAAGGAGAATGGAAATCACATGAAAAACTACAATGGTATAAAGCAACCACGCTGCCGAAGGGATATCTCCCCGTGTTAATAAAGTTTCTCTATCCCGATAGGCATGTTTCCGTGTTGAATAAAGTTACTCATGAAAAATTATGGGGGTTGGGGGTCATTTTCTTTTCTCGTGTAGAAACCTGTGAATTATAATATAGCGTTTTCATGAAATTGTAAATGATGCCAGAGGTTAGAGCCATGTTGTTCGTTCCTACATCGTTTAACCGTTTGTTTTTGGTTTGAAAATGGTTAGCAATGCGATCGCTTTGAAACTTGACTGCCACCACCAACTCCGATATGATAGTTCTAAACTAGTCTACTATAAAAATCGGAAGGTTCTAAAAGAAAAGAACAACAAGGCTGGCTAATTTTGAAACAACTCCGCGAAGTATGGTAGCAGTGTAGTTAGTTGGTTTGCAAACAACGAATTTTTATTTTTGTTATTGAAAAACCTTAGGAATGAAAATGAAGTAGTATACTTGTTCCCAAAGCATAGTTTGTTCCTCTAGAGAGTCCTTTATTCACAAAGCAAGTTATGGAAAAATATAAAGAAAACGTAAAAAAGTTCCTGCTTGAATATGAAATCCCAATTTTATGGAAATGGGGAACGGGACTCTGGAGATTCCAAGCCAAACAACAAGTCCATATAGATAACCAAAATAAATATATTTTTATCCATATTCCCAAAACAGCAGGGACTTCTGTTAGGTCTGCCCTTAAAACAGCTGATTTTCCTCATAAATCTGAGGGAACAAGATGGATATATCATAAGCATACGCCTGCTTTAACAATTAAACGGAATATTAGCAACTCTATTTGGGACAGTCACTTCAAATTTGCTTTTGTCCGAAATCCTTGGGATTTAATGGTTTCATCATATTTTTGGTGGTTGAGAAAAGGAAGAAGTTATAAAGAAAGTATTGCTAACAAAGCCAAACAAGTCGAACAATGTTCGGATTTTAAAGAATTTCTTTTGAGCGATTTTGGAAGTACGCATATCAATGAATTTGAAGCGAAAGATTTATCGCATTGGCTTTGCGACGAAAACGGGGAAATTATTGTTGATTTTGTCGGAAAAGTTGAAAATCTAGAACGAGATTTGGAATATGTCTTTAACCAACTGGGTACCTCTTGTCCAAAGTTGAAAGTCAGCAATGCCAGCCAGCGAGATATTTATCAAAAATATTACGATCGCGAAACCAAAGAAAACATAGAAAATCGCTTTAAGTGGACCATTGAAACCTTCAATTACGATTTTTAGCGTAACCTACGCTTTCCCTATTCAGCCGCCGGCAAAGAACAAAGCTGCCTGCCTGTCAGCCAATACGAGGTAATTTTTCCCTTACCTTTCACCGTTACTAAACCTCGTTCTTGAAACACATACTTGCTTCGCAAACGCCGATAGGTACTTTCCGAAACTTGAATGCAGCCAACTTCCCCACATGACTCCATGCGAGATGCTAAATTCACCGCGTCTCCCCACAAATCGTAGATAAATTTCTTTTTCCCAATTACGCCAGCCACCACCGGACCTGTATTGATGCCAACGCGAATGCGGATAGATTGGTGGTATTTGTCATTAAATTCTTCTACAGCATGAAGAAGGTCTAATGCCATTTCTGCTACCGCTTCTGCATGGTCGTTTCTTGGGATTGGCAAACCACCAGCTACCATATAGGCATCGCCGATGGTCTTGATTTTTTCTAAATCGTGTTTGTCGGTTAGGGTGTCAAATTCAGAAAACAAATCGTTGAGAATATCGACCAACATTTCTGCCGGTAACTGTTCCGCAAGTTGGGTAAAATTCACCAAATCGGCAAATAAAATCGTCACTTCGGTAAAACCTTGGGCAATTTTTTGATTTCCCTGTTTTAGACGAGCGGCGATCGCGGCTGGTAAAATATTCAATAGCAATTGTTCCGATCGCTGCTGTTGGGCTGCCAGTTGTTCGTTACTCTCCTGCAATTGCGCCGTACGTTCTCTAACCCGTTTTTCTAACTCCCGGGAAATATGCCGCAACCGTCGAATCACCACCGCAATGCCAGTCACTCCCAAAATCGACAAACCACCCAACATTGCCGATAAACTACGCAATTCTACGTTGGTTTGCGCTACATACGTATCCAACGGTTGCGTCACTTCAAAAATTCCCCGTACATCTCCTACCTGCCAGTCATCTTTTGGCGTTTGCGGGTGAGAATTGTGACACCCTACGCAGCTAGCTTCCATAATATCGGCTTCCGCATATCGCAAAGATTCCCGACCTTGGAAAGTTTCAAACCGATAAAATGGTTGGTCCGGATGCTGCTTTAAATATGCTAGCGCTTCTCGTTCGTAGGTATCTCGCGGTCCTCCCTCTTCCTGCCGCCAAGGAAATGGATAATCGCTATACAAACGCACAACCGTACCTCTTTCCTCGGATGTTAGGTTTTTGCTAAGTTCCATTAAAAATGTGGCTGGCAGGGGCACAGCACCTGCATGTTTGGTATAATCGTGGGTAACGGTTACGTCGAGGTTGGCATCGTTTTCCAATCTGTCAATCGTCTGGGAACTGTAGAGGGTCCGTGCTTCCCGAAGGGATTCCGAATACCAAGCTGCGGTTTCCAACGCTTGCGATTGGATGATATTTTCGGAAAGGCGAGACATGCTGCTGATGGCGACGCCAACGCCGACGCAAAACAAAATCACCAGGATGAGGGTGGTTTGTTTGTACAAAAACTGAGAAATCGCACGAACTGCAGCATCAAATAGTTCGCGCATAAAGTCTCTCCCGCATACGCATAGTATGAATTATATGCGTACTCGTACGGGGATTTTTCCTGCGATTGGGAACTTTGCAACAAAAGTTAATATTTTAGGCGTTTTTAAAAACTTCTATTGTGGGAAGCGTTGTTGCCAAAGAAAGCGGAAGTTGGCGAACCATCCTGGAAACGCGATCGCGCTAAGATTGATAGCCAAGCAAATACTCGCTATGGAGAATAAAATATAGGTTGGTGCCATGACCACGCCGATAGCCAGCCAGGTCCATACGTGAAAAGCCATGGTAACAGCTAGCAGACTGGCAACTCCAAATGCCATCCGCAGGTGTATGGTGGGACGTTGGAAGGCAGCCAATGCGACCGTTGTCAGCGTTGCCAGCAAATTCGCGGGTACGAGAAAGGCGCAAATAGCAATGCAGTTGGTACGCGAAAATTCAAAAATAACAGATAAATCTAGCATAATTATAGTCTAGCACAAACTAAGAAAATAGAGAGTATGGCGGTTTGCTGGGAAAAATTGCAAAATTTCCCTATACCTAGCCAATTTTATCGTTTGCCTTTTCCCTAGGTTTGATGTTCTAAAGAAATTTCTCGTTCTTTCATATAGCTTAACAACCAATTGGCGGCAGTAGCACGTCGCGTTTGTCGGGGACCGAATTCGCCGATTTTATAGCCTTTGAAACCTAGCTGTTCTTTCAATAATTGTTTGTTTTCTTTGGGAATGGAACGGGTGAGTTTGACGGTTGGTTTCCGTTCCCCAATAAAATCGGGAGGTTCTGGATACTCTTCTCGCCATTCTGGTTCGACTTGGCTGCTATCCCACTGTTGGGTTTGGCTGTCGTAGCGGTATCCCAAACAAGACCACACCAGTTCGTTGACCGTGCGATCGCTAATGGTTTCCTCTAAAATAGCCCAAAGAGTATCGGCGTTTAAAGGGGGGAGTTGATTGTTCGCTTCGGAATGGGACATTTTTGGTTCGATCGGATTTTCTTGAAGTATCGAAGGATAGTTGATATCTATTGTTGAATATAACCCCCTGTGGTCCCTCTTGGGAAAAGGGATAGGGAGGGGGCAACTATCAAAAGTTTTAATGGGAACGATGGGATTCCATATAGTTTAACAGCCAATTGGCAGCAATGACGCGCCTGGCTTGAAAGCAGCTGAATTCGCCAAGTTTGTATCCTTTAAATCCCAACTTGCGTTTGACCAACTGGCGGTTTTCTTTGGGAACGGAACGATTTAGTTTTACACTGGGAGGACGAGTGGCGAGGAAATTGGGAGGTTCGGGATAGTCGCGAACCCAATATTCATCCACTTGGGAAGTATCCCAGGTTTGATTTTTCTCATCGTAGCGGTATCCCAAATAGTACCAAATGGTTTGATTGACCGTGTCGTCGTCGATTTCGCGGTTGATAATTGCCCAAATGGTATCTGTGTTTAACGGTGGTCGTTTGGTGGTAAGATTGGCAGTCATAAGCAAACCTCTAGTTGACTTGGTTGGTAGTAAAATCGGCTTGCAGGAACGCTTCGATACGCTGCCAAACGTACTGGTATAAATTGGGATTGTCGCATGAAAACCATTCTATATCTGGTACGGCCCGAAACCAAGTACGCTGGCGTTTGGCAAATTGGCGCGTATGTTCGATGGTGCGTTCCCGCGCTGTCGGTAAATCGATTTCCCCTGCCAGATATTGTTTCATTTCCCCGTATCCTAGGGTATCTAGCAAAGGCAAATCCCGGCCGTATTTCTGGCAAAGATATTCTACCTCCGAAACCAATCCTTGGGCAATCATGCGATCGCTTCTGTGGGCAATCCGCGAGGCTAAGGTTGCCGCATCGCAGTCAATACCAATCTGTAAAATCGGATAATCTGGGGGATTTTCTCCCCGTTGCTGGGAAATGGGAACGCCGGTAACGTACAATACTTCCAACGCGCGCAAGGTCCGAACCGAATCGTTGGCGTGAATTTTGCTTGCTGCTGTGGGGTCAACTTGCTGTAGCATGGCATAGCAGAGGGGTTGTCCCAAAGCCGATAGTTGCGATCGCAAGGTAGGATGGGGAGGCACCCTGGGAATTTTCATCCCCCGAACCACTGCCTTGATATACAATCCCGTACCTCCTACCAACAACAGTGGCAAAGGATTTTGCGGAGAACCTTTTTGCGAAAAGACCGCTATCAGATGGTTAACATATTCTTGATAGGCAGCCACCGTCATGGTTTCGGTGGGGTCGCAAATATCGATGCCGTAGTGGGGAACCTGTTGGCATTCCTCGGCAGTCGGTTTTGCCGTTCCAATGTCAAACTCCCGATACACCTGGCGCGAATCCGCACTGATAATCGCTGTTTGCAGCTGCGATGCCACATCCAGCGCCAGTTTCGATTTTCCCGTTGCCGTAGCGCCGCAAATGACAATGAGTTTTACGTTGCTCACCTACCAGACTCCAGTCCCTTAAAAATTGCGCTTCTACCTAGGATAGAACTAGCAAGAACCCTTTTGTGTTAAAATTTAGGAAGTTTTTGGGTTGGCGAAGAAATTTCAGGGGAAAAATCCCCCAAACAACGGGAGCAATTCACTATGACCAGCAGTTACAGTGCCGAACAAATTCAAGTTCTGGAAGGACTAGAACCGGTTCGCAAACGACCGGGAATGTACATCGGTTCCACCGGTGCGCGCGGACTCCACCATTTAGTATACGAAGTTGTTGATAACTCTGTCGATGAGGCACTGGCTGGGTATTGTACCCACATTGAAGTCGATCTCAACGACGATGGTTCTGTGACGGTAACCGACGATGGTCGGGGAATTCCCACGGAAACCCACTCCCGCACTGGCAAATCGGCTTTGGAAACGGTGATGACAGTTCTCCACGCCGGCGGCAAGTTTGGCGGCGAAGGCTACAAAGTCTCTGGCGGCTTGCATGGCGTTGGTGTTTCTGTGGTTAACGCGCTTTCTGAGTGGGTTCTGGTGAAAGTGAAGCGCAACAATCGGATTTATCGGCAGCGTTACGAACGGGGAATTCCTGTTGGGGAAATGGAAAACCAGCCGTCGCCAGACGACCAAACGGGAACTTCGGTTCAGTTTAAACCCGACCCGCAAATTTTTACTTCGGGAACGGATTTTGATTTTACCACCCTCAGCAACCGCATTCGGGAACTTGCCTATTTGAATGCGGGATTAAAAATTACATTTAGCGATCGCCGCTTTTCCCAGTTAGAAAGCGACGAACCCGTGGTAGAAAGTTATTGCTACACTGGCGGGATTCGCGAATACGTTGCCTATATTAATCGGGAACGCCAACCAATCCACGAAGAAATTATCCACATTCAAAGCGATCGCGATGGCGTCCAGGTAGAGGCAGCGCTACAATGGTGTTCCGATGCCTACACCGACAATCTATTTGGGTTCGCCAACAACATTCGTACCATCGACGGTGGCACCCACATGGAAGGGTTAAAAGCCGTTCTCACCCGGACCACCAACAATATTGCCCGCAAGCGCGGTAAGCTAAAAGAAGGCAGTCCCAACTTGGGTGGCGAACATGTTCGCGAAGGTCTGGCAGGGATTATTTCGGTGAAGGTACCAGACCCAGAATTTGAAGGTCAGACCAAAACCAAGTTAGGCAACCCAGAAGTACGGGGTATCGTCGAATCCGTCATTGGGGAACACCTGCAAGAGTATTTGGAATTTCATCCTAAAATTGCCGATGCGATTTTAGATAAGGCGTTACAGGCTTTCAATGCAGCGGAAGCGGCGCGGCGCGCGCGGGATCTCATTCGCCGCAAGTCGGTTTTGGAATCTTCCACGTTGCCAGGGAAGCTAGCTGATTGCAGTTCCAAAGACCCCAGCGAATCGGAAATTTACATCGTGGAGGGGGATTCCGCCGGTGGCTGTTTCCATCGCGATACGTTGGTGGCGCTAGCCGACGGTCGCCAGCTTAGTTTTGGAGAACTGGTAGCCGAACAAGCGCAAGGAAAAGAACATTTTTGCTATACGGTACGTGACGATGGCAGCATCGGTGTCGAACGGATCTTGCATCCCCGGGTGACGAAAGTCCACGCTGAGGTGGTTCGGGTCACGTTGGATACGGGAGAAACGCTGATTTGTACGCCAGACCATCCCTTTATGTTGGGCGATCGCTCTTACAAACCAGCCGCCGAACTCACCCCCAACGATGCTTTGCTGGGATGGAAAACGCAGCGGTTACCGCAACCGGAATTCGCTGTGGCTGGGGAACAACGCGACCCGGCGATTCCTCCATCGGCTAATATAAAATTACCATCTACCGAACGTCGGGTGGTAGCGGTGGTTTCCCTATCGCAACGCTACGACGTATACGACATTGAAGTTCCCTATACCCACAATTTTGCCCTTGCTAGCGGTGTTTTCGTCCACAACAGTGCTAAGCAAGGACGCGATCGCCGTTTTCAGGCTATTTTACCCCTGAAAGGGAAAATTCTCAACATCGAAAAAACCGATGATGCCAAAATTTATAAAAATAACGAGGTACAGTCATTAATTACCGCCCTCGGTTTGGGTGTCAAAGGAGAAGAATTCGATTTATCTCAATTACGCTACCATCGCATCATCATTATGACGGATGCTGACGTGGATGGCGCTCATATACGTACGCTTTTGCTGACTTTTCTCTATCGCTATCAACGGGCACTCATCGACCAAGGATATGTTTATGTTGCCTGTCCTCCTTTGTATAAAGTAGAACGGGGTCGCAATCACCATTATTGCTACAGCGATAACGAATTAGACGAACACCTGGCGAGTCTCCCCAGCAATGCCAACTATTCTATCCAACGGTTTAAGGGATTGGGGGAAATGATGCCAGAACAGCTGTGGCAAACTACGATGAAGCCGGAATCGCGCCTTTTGAAACGGATTGCCATTGAAGATGCTGCGGAAGCCGATCGCATATTTACTATTTTAATGGGCGATCGCGTTGCCCCCCGGCGGGAATTCATCGAAAAATACGGTTCTAACTTGGATTTAACCGATTTGGATATCTAGTCGCTATCGCAGGGAAGCATGGGAGGAATTTAGAAATTTTCCTCCTCTTCCGACTCTTCTCAAAAATCCTCAGCCTACTCTCATCCCACCCACAGCCACCTCTCAGCCACAGGCGTCACGATAAGAATCAAAGGAGAAAATCTTCTCTTTTCGTTATCTGCCCTTTAGGAGGTTGCAATTATGCGACAATGGATTATGGCTGGTATATTTTCTCTAACCCTGGCAACCTCTTTCCCCGCCGTTGCCAACGCGCAAACCGAAACCAAAACGCAACAATTTTCCCTGAACCCCCATCAATTGGTTTCCCTCGCGCGTCAGGGAACGTTCCGCGAACTTGATATTCCCGGCTACAGCAAATTAATTGCCGGCTATCGTACGAGTAGCATCGAAGCTGAAGACCTCATGCGCGCTGCCATCGAAACCAATCGGCTTTTACCCAATATACTCAGCGATCGCTCTTTTATTTCTGCTGTCGAGTTTGAATTGCAACGACTAGCCCACGATGCCGGAGCCGGTAATTAACCATCTCTGCTTCCCAATCCCCAGAAATTGGTTACCAACCGTAAAAATTTTCCTGAGACCTGCTTCAATTTGGGGATTTCCTCCTGGGGGGTATATATAAGCGCGCGCCTTTCCCATCTTGACATATCAATATTATAAAAAATCATTTTTCACTTGTCAACCCCAATTTCCCCAAAATTGACGGAGACTTTTTTCCGATACGTTTTGCTGCTCGCACAAGTTATAACAGAAATAGCAGATACTGCGTTCTAGGTCGAGACCATGTTAGAATTTCTTTCTCCCACTACCAACGAAGCAGCCACAACGCCACAAGGGCAGGTAGGGGAGTCTGGTTTTGCTTCTCACAGCGCGATCGCTTCTTTGATGCCGCCGCAGCTAACGGAATTTTTTTCCCAAATAGCCGATAGCGCCATAGCAGACAATCTCCCTACCTTTGACGAAACGACCATTGATGCCGATGAATGGTTGGTTCCCCATTCCTTTCCGTCAGCCGAGATCCAATCCCTGGAAACCAGCGCCACCCCTACCAATATCGATCCGATTACTGGGCAACCGGAACCAGGCAACACCCCCGCCGATGCCCGGAATTTGGGGAATTTAACCGGAACCCAGGTACAATCGGACTTTGTTGGCAACAGCGATCGCGATGATTTTTATCGGTTTACTTTAGATAATCCCAAGGATATCACCCTGGAACTCAATGGCATGAGTGCCGATGCCGACCTGGGATTGCTGCGTTCTCCTGATGAAAATAGCCGTTTGCCCTCGGCAGATTTTATTGATATTTCGGTAGAACCGTTTAACAATCCCGAACAAATTACCTATAAAGGATTGCAGCCGGGAACCTATCTGGTACAAGTGCATCAATTCCAGGGAAATACCCCCTACAACCTTACCCTATCTGCCCAACCCACGCAAACAGCCTTTAACAGCGGTTACGGATTTGGCTTGGTCGATGCTGCCGCCGCTGTCAATCGCGCTACCAACGCCCCAGCGCCCTTTTCCGAAGTTCCCGATTTGGGGGGAAATAACGCGCCACGGGATGTGGTGAGAGCGCCAGAAGTTTGGAATCAGGGTATTACCGGTGCCAATACCGTTGTCGCTGTTGTGGATGGCGGGGTTGACTACGACCATATAGACTTGAATGATAATATTTGGCGCAATACTGACGAAATTCCCAATAATGGTATTGATGACGATCGCAATGGCTTTGTAGACGATACCGTGGGTTGGGATTTTGTGGATGGCGATGCTTCCCCCGACGATCCGAACGGTCACGGTACTCACGTAGCTGGTGCGATCGCGGCAGAAAATAATAACATCGGCATTACTGGCGTTGCCCCCGATGCCCAAATTATGCCCGTGCGCGCGGTGGGCAGTCAAGGGGCAGGAAACATTGCCGATATTGTGCGGGGAATCCGCTACGCCGCCGACAATGGTGCTGATGTCATCAATCTCAGCCTGGGCACTCAAATGCCTTCGCCTCTGTCTTCTATGATGTTTCAATCTGCTATAAATTATGCAAGCGATCGCGGTGCGGTTACCGTCATGGCAGCCGGCAACAGCGGTGGCGATATCCCAGCTTCACCAGCCAATTTAGCGGTACAACAAGGTATTGCTGTCGGTGCTACTGATAATAATGGTAATTTAGCTGATTTTTCCAATCGCGCTGGTGCCGTATCGTTAGATTATTTAGCAGCGCCTGGGGTGGAAATTTCTTCTACTCTCCCCAACGATAATTTTGGCAGTTTCAGCGGTACTTCCATGGCAGCGCCCCACGTATCCGGCGCAGCGGCTTTAATCCAAAGTGTCAATCCCCACCTAACGCCAACGCAAGTGGAGGATTTGCTAACGGAAACGGCGCGTTCTAATGTTAAAATTGCCTAGGTTGGATGGAAAATTTAGGGGGATGTGCTGATGTTAGGCGCGATCGCTGGTGATATTATTGGTTCGGTTTACGAATTTAACAATATCAAGAGCAAGGATTTTCCCTTGTTCTCCCAATATTGTGATTTTACCGATGATACCGTTCTTACGGTAGCTGTTGCTGATGCTATTTTAAACGGTGATGCCTACGTTGGCTATTTCAAAAGCTACTTTCATCGTTATCCCAATCGCGGATATGGAGGCAATTTCAGCCGTTGGGGGGTTGCCGACAGTCTCCAACCTTACTACAGTTTTGGCAACGGTTCTGCCATGCGGGTTTCGCCGGTGGGATTTGCTTTTGACAATTTGCAGACGGTTTGCCAAGAAGCAGAACGTACTGCACAAGCAACGCACAACCATCCAGAAGGCATCAAAGGCGCTGTGGCTACGGCGACGGCTATTTTCCTGGCACGTACGGGCAGCAGTACCGATGAAATTCGCTATCACATCGAACAAAGCTTTGGCTACGATTTGAGTCAGTCTTTGGCAAGCATTCGTCCCCACTATTCCTTTGATGTCTCCTGTCAGGGGTCGGTTCCTCAGGCAATGGTGGCTTTTTTGGAATCTACGGATTTTGAGGATGCCATCCGCAATGCTATTTCTTTGGGCGGCGATAGCGATACCATCGCTTGCATTACCGGTGGTATCGCCCATGCTTACTACGGTGGCGTTCCCGATGCGATCGCAGCCTCGGTTTGGCAATATTTGGATAACTCTTTGAAAGAGATAACCAAGCGATTTTTAGCCACCTACGACGGCAAAAACTAATCCAGCAAGTCTTCTTGCATGAGTTTGGCAATGCTGGCGGTTCTTGAAGTGACTTGCAATTTAGCAAAAATCCGACGCATGTAACTGGCTACTGTCCAAGGACTGATGTTTAATTGTTTGGCAATGCATTTGTTGGGCAATCCCTGGGCAACCAAACGCGCGATCGCTCTTTCCCGAGGACTCAAACGAATGGTATTGTGCGATCGCGGTCGGCGGCGTACCAAATAATACTGAGTTCCGTCGATCGTGGAGTCCAAAACAATTTCGTCAATGTTTTCCCGATCTTTGTGCAGAAGGGGAAATTCTTGGGCTGATTCCCCCGATGAAACTGTTTTTTCGGCTTGTTCTACCAGTTGCCTGAACATTTCCTGGGCAAGCATAGTTTGTCTCCTAGTTGCAATTGCATAGGACGGTGTCTCCGTACTTACCCTGACGGCTTTTTTGGTCGTTGGTGGCGATCGCGAGGAGACCGCCAGCGACCCAACCAGAACGAGTTACTGTTCTAGTTTCTTTATAGGAACTTCTGGAGCAAAACAGCAATTTCCGCAGACAGAAAAAAAATTGACCCGCTTTGTTCTTTACCATCAGAGAAAATACTTAGACTTCCCTCCGCCAAACGCTCTGAAAATGGCAATTGGACACTTACCATATAGCCAGTCGCACGACTGTCCCATCCCATCTGTCTCTACACCAACGTTCTAGCAGAAAGATAGTCTCTTGACAAACGGAAAAAATCGTTGTACACTATCTCTATACGCTAAAGACAACTTCATCAAAAATTAGGTGCAAAGAAAAATTTTTCTCACTGCCCGAGGAAGGGGAAAGTTTCGTTTTTGAGAATCTTTCGCTCAAACATCTAACCTGGGCAAAAATAGTTTTTTCTTGCAGGTATGTAGAGTACGGAAAAAGAGTTGACTGCCAGCTAGAAAACCAATATAGAGGATGGCGATCGAAAAAATACTGTACTCAATCAACTTGCAATCAAATACGCGATCGCTTCAAAAAACTTAACAACCTACATGCCGCTGTTCGATATCTATCCTCAACCGACTTTGGCTTTGAACTCCCAGAATGGGGAAAGTGAATTTTTTTGATGACTGGGGATTGATTTTGGGAAATTTTTGACGTATACTTTAGATAATGGGAATAGTGTCTTTTTTTCTGAAAATCGCCACTACTCCCATTATTTAGATAGCGTCTACTAATAAAATACCATATTTGGGGCGATAGTGGGAAAAAATTTCACTTTTTTCTTTCGTTTCTCAAAGACCAAGCCACAGTCTTTCCAAAAAGGGTTAATTTTCGGAAAACTCCATCATGCCAAATCCGTCTGCGAAGACCCGATAAATCCCCCAAGCTAAGGCGAAAACTTCTTGTGGTTTTCCCCTCCTCCCACTCCTCCCACTCCTCCCCCTCCTCCCACTCACCGCAAAGACCCAAGAAAGAACCCGCCCGCCCATTTTTTTGTCAATTTGTCAATACCGCAAAAACCGCCCAAACCGCCAAACCATGTAAAGAATAGCTTTCGCGAACTTGACCATCGGCGGTGAGAACGGCTGGGGTACGAAACTGCCATCCTCCCTCGTAGATGCGTTGGACCATCGCTTCGCCCAGGTGAAAGCCTGATTCGCTACGCTGGTTTTGTACCATCAAAGCAGCCAATCCCCAGGTGATACCTGTAGATCCTTCTACACCAGCTGCATCGGTTTGCTTCTCAGAAACTGTATTTTCTGCAAAGTGACTGGCTATGCTGGGAGAATCTTGCTTGTTGGTAGCTTTCACCAAGCAGGTTTGGTAAATGGTGTCGAGGGCGGTTATCAAGCGATCGCGCGGTATAATATCCGGCAAACCCAGCAATTGGGTAAAAAACGGTCCCCACAGTTGGTCGGCAACCACCACATCGGTTTCGCTGTTGTTATTGGCACGATAGTAGCGACCGTTCCAAAGTTTTTCTTGGTAGACCTGAGTTGCTGTTTCCAGCCATTGTTGGTATTTGGTAATGGCCGCTTGCGGGTCTGGTTCTATATCGATTTGAAATTCTAATAGTTCCTGACCCATCGCGATCGCAGCTTCCAAAGCCGCCAACCACAAACCACCGCCATAGGCAGTTATTCCCCCAGGTTCGGGCATGCCATCCCCATCAGCATCCAACTGTTTGGCATAGTCCAGGGTTTGTACAACCCCAGGCCAGCATTCTTGCAAAAAATCCCCATCTGTGCTAGCCGTTAATAGATAATCCCGATAAACCTGCAAAGGAAAAAGACTGGATAACGATAAATCGGTTTGCCCGTTGCCCCCGCCAGTATAGTTGGTTTCCTCGATGGGATGTTCCCCAGGATATCCCAAATCACGGGGAGTGGCACCGGGATGCTTGCGAATACTGGGATTTGGTTGGGAATAATTCTCATTTATCTCCGCTTCCCGCGCATCGGCTTTGGGAATGGAATGGGCAAACGCTAGCATCACGGATTTTTCCAGTTCCGGCCACAGCAGCAATAAAGCAAAAGAACCGTACAATCGGTCATCCAAGCTTTCGTAGTATGGGGAATCCCAGCTTGCCAATACGCCAAACCGACCGAAAGGATATTCGTTTTCCATGGCACTCCAGAACGTACCGCCAGTCGCTAGCAGGTACAGTTCGTTAAATAGCGCCATTTTGATGCTATCGGGGAGGTCGGGATGGTCGAGAATGGGTTGCTGCCAGGCTTGGATTTTTTGCCGCCAATCTTGGTGGTGTTTTAAAACCGTACGTATCACCGACCAAGCTTGATTGCCATTGCGACCGAAAAAATCGGTATAGCGGCGGTAGTAGGTGTGACCATTGCCAAAGGAACGGGTGGGAAAATCCCAAGCGAGAAAAAAAGGAATGGTACGGGTTTTGCCGGGTCGCAAGGTAAATCGAACGGCAAGGGCAACGGCAATTTGTTCGTCTTCGGTGGCTGGTTCTTCGTTTTCGATATCGTTTAAAGACCCATCCCGGACAAAGGGGTCCCAAATTTCGCTGCCGTCTCCGGTGGGATGCCAGCGGGTATGGTAAAAAACTTCTACGGCAGGATTGTCTACGGTAGCGATCGCCCATTGCCCGTCTCCAGACCCCACATCGCCGACTTTCACGCGACTCATGACGCAGCCGAGGCGATGGAAATCTTCCACCAACCGGTTGTAGTTGCCCCGCCTGGACTCGCCAGCTTCTGTGGCGGTACCAATGGTATTTTGCCAGCTCATTAACAGGCTAACGGTAATGGGGCGATCGCTGGGATTGTGGGCGACCCAGGAAAAAACGGCAGTGGGATAGCTGGTTTCCTGGTAGTTCCCCGCCCAAATGGGAGAAAATTGCTCGCAATAGAGGGAAGTTGCCAGCACTCCCTCATATTCGTACCAACTCCGCGGGTATAACACCCGGTAGGTGCTCGTACTACCAGCATCTTTTGTTTTTTGGGGATACCACTGCCAAGCCGACAAACGCCCATCAGCGGGAGGGGCTGCAGACAAAGCATAAGCGTGGCGGCGTTCCCCCGTATCCTCAAACACCGCAAACTGACAGCCGGGCAAAGATTGCCATTGGGGAATTGGGCGGTCAAATGGGCACCAGCGAAAATCCCCATGTGGGGAACGTTGCAAACAGCCAGACCCAAAGCCCCCCAAGGGCATGCCGCCTTCTGCACCTGGATGGGGGGAAGTAGAGGAAGAAGCTGTATAAAGGTCGTCCCAATCTAGACCTATGGGACGACGCCAAGAATAGGGAGGAAAGTTGGCTGGCATAGCGAACGGATAGGTAGAGGCACTGTTAGCACGCTGGCGAGATTCGGACGACTCCCCTCGCGATCGCAGCTAGAAGTTCCACAGCGGCGATCCTCCCTGCATCAATTTTTGCTTTTTGATTCCGCTTTCTTGGGACTCAGCATCATCATCATGCTGCGACCTTCCCGTTTGGGTCTTTGCTGGATTTCAGCCACCTCTTCTAAGTCTCCTGCCAAGCGTTCGAGCAGTTCTTTGGCTAGATTGGTGTGCTGAATTTCGCGCCCCCGGAACATCACCGTGGCTTTGACTTTGTCGCCATCTTTCAGGAAGCGTTGGGCTTGATTGAGGCGCACTTTATAGTCGTGTTCCTCAATCTGATAGCGCATCTTCACTTCCTTAACTTCTGCCGCGTGTTGCTTTTTCTTGGCTTCCCGCGCCCGTTTTTCCTGTTCAAATTTGTACTTGCCGTAGTCCATGACCCGGCAAACGGGGGGGTCGGCTTTATCGCTAACCAACACCAGGTCGAGTTCTTTTTCAGACGCGATCGCCACGGCATCCCGGGTAGACATAACCCCGAGTTGCTCGCCGTCGGTGTCGATCACTCGTACCTTGGGATAGGAGATGTTTTGATTGATTTGAGGTAGATTGCGCTTGTTGGATTTTTTTGGACTCACGGTAATAAAGCTAAGCGATCGGTGCCTCGTCTTTAAAAAAACGGGGGTGAATCGGCTAACAACCAGCCTTCAGATATCGGTTGGCATCGAGGTAGGTATCCCACTTGGGGCATCCCCTCCCCCACCGTTATCGATGGTTGGGCTGTCAGTAGACCGATTGAATACTATACTATCAAGACTTCACCTGCCATTTTAATCAGAATACCAAGATTTCAACAGGTGTTTGGCCGGAAAATATGATGAAGTTTTGTTATTGATGCCTGCTGTTGGGTCAATGGGGGGACCGTTGCCAGGGGGAATACCCCCCATTGCCCCAGGGCGATCGCCGTCCTGCCAATTAGACGGTCATAATCTCATCTTCTTTTTCTTTCAGCATATCATCAATTTTGCTGATGTATTTATCCGTCAGCTTTTGGATTTTTTCCTGGTTATCCCGGGAATCATCCTGGGAGATATCCCCATTCTTTTCCCGCTTACGGGTTTCTTCAACGGCATCGCGGCGTACGTTGCGGATAGAAACGCGCCCCTCCTCCGCATATTTGCTGGCTAATTTCACAAATTCTTGGCGGCGTTCGTTGGTCAGCGGTGGAATATTGAGGCGCACGACCTTACCGTCGTTGTTGGGGGTTAGCCCCAAATCGGAAATGGAAATGGCTTTTTCAATAGCACTTAGGGTGCTGGGGTCAAACGGCTGAATGGTAATCGTAGTCGCATCCGGCGCGCTAATATTGGCCAGTGCCTTTAGAGGTGTAGCGCTACCGTAGTAATCCACCGTTACCTTATCCAGCAATGACGGGTTGGCCCGACCCGTGCGAATGGTATTAAAAGCTCTTTGCGTTGCCTCTACGGCTTTTTTCATAGAACTTTCAACTTCAGATAACTTCACAGTAACCTCCTACGATGGTTCCTACAGACTCTCCCATAACCGCTCGGTGAATGTTGCCTTGCACCGAGAGGTCGAATACCACAATCGGAATATTGTTTTCCTTGCACAACGCGATCGCCGTACTATCCATCACCCGCAGGTCGTTGGTGAGGACGTGGCTGTAATTCAAACTTTGGTACCTTCGGGCATTGGGGTCCACGAACGGATCGGCATCGTACACCCCATCCACCTTCGTGGCTTTGAAAATCACTTCCGCATCCACTTCCGCAGCACGCAAAGCCGCTGTGGTATCGGTGGTAAAAAACGGATTCCCCGAACCCGCCGCACAGATCACCACCCGACCCTTCTCTAGATGGCGAACCGCGCGACGCCGAATGTAAGGTTCCGCCACTTCTTGCATGGCGATCGCAGATTGTACGCGGGTGGGAACGCCAATTTGTTCCAGGGCATCCTGCAGGGTCAAAGCATTCATCACGGTGGCAATCATGCCGATGTAATCAGCCGTTACCCGATCCATGCCAGCCGCCGCCGCCCTGACCCCGCGAAAGATATTGCCGCCGCCAACTACGATGGTAACTTGTACGCCTTCAGCCACCACATTGGCCACCTCCTGGGCGACGGCTTGGACGACTTGGGAATCGATCCCGTAGCCCATATCTCCCATGATGGCTTCCCCACTAATCTTTAATAATATCCGCTGATATACTTTCCCCATTCGATAAATATTTGCAACTCTAATAACCTCCCCCCATACGATAGCAGCACAAAGTCAATTTGCCACTATATTTCTGGGGGGATTCGTACAGCTGCCTTGCTTGGACACTGGCGGTCCCATCCCTGCTTTAGGTGTTTGTTTCCCCCCGCCATACAATGGCACTGCCAATGGCTTCTGTCTGGGGAGGGTCTACTGGCTGTGCCGCCATCACCCGGGTCACCGCATCTTGTAGGTAATTGTGCGTGACCCCCGCCGGGGTATCGGCGCAATCATCAATAGCCCCTTTGTAACACAACACCCCTTCTCGATTGACCAAAAAAACCTCCGGTGTTTTGCTAGCCCCAAAGCATTTGGCCACATCTTGGTTCACATCCCGCAGGTAGGGAAAATTGAGCTGCTGCTGTTCGGCAAAGGTGCGCATGTGTTCGAGACTTTCTTCTGGGGCTTGCAGGGTATCGTTGGCATTAATACCAATCGCTGCCAAACCGCTTTCTTGCCAGTCAGCCTGCAATTGTTTGAGTCGCTGCAAGTACGATTGCACGTAGGGACATTGATTGCTTAAAAAGACAACCACCACGGCTTGATAAATTTCCAAATATTTGGAAAGGTGATGCACTTGCGTATCCGTACCGGGTAGCTCAAAATCCGGCGCATAGCTACCGATGGGCGTACCCCTCATTTCTATTACGCTCATTGTTCTGTATCTATAAAATGGGCTTAACAAATTCGCAACTTCCTTAAACGAGCCACTGGGCAGCCAGCGCTTTATAGCCAATGACTTTGTAAAGAAGTTTGGCCGCCGTATACTGAGACACCACAGAATCCATGACGGGGGCTAACTCCATAATGTCACAACCCAGCACTTCGTGGGCAGCAAAAATGCGCCCCAGGAAAGCTGTGGTCTGATACCAGGTCAATCCCCCCGGATCGGGCGTTCCCACACCAGGCATAAAACTGGGGTCGAGACCATCTAAATCGATGGTAACAAAGACCTTTTCTGTGGAAATGGCTGCCAAAGCACGTTCTATCCAGTGGGCGTCGGCGGCAAGGTCTCGCCCCCAAATCACTGGCAGCTGTCGGTCTTTGATGAAATCGGCTTCTTCTTTACACAAATGGCGAATCCCCACATGCAGGGTGGGCACCCCCATATCCACCACGTGGCGCATGACGCAGGCGTGGTTGTTCTCCGAACCTTCGTATTCTGGGCGTAAATCCGCATGGGCATCGATTTGCACCACGGTGAAGGGTTCGTTGGGAGAAACTTGGCGGTAGGCTTGTACCACGCCCCTGGTAATGCTGTGTTCGCCACCAATGGCTACGACAAATTTGCCGTCGGCTACCAACCGAGCCACCTTTTCTTGGGTAGCGGCTACCATGCTTTCTGGAGAGATGGTTTGCCCGGCGCGAGTATCGGCGAGGGCGGCGGTGGTATGGATGCCCACCGGCCAACAGATTTCGCAGTCGAATTCGTCGTCGTAATATTCCAACTGGTCGGAGGCTTCTAACAAGCTGGCAGGTCCGTCCTGGCACCCCCGGCGGTAGGTGGTGGTAGCTTCAAACGGAACCGGCAAAACCACAACTTTGGCTTGCTGGTAGGGAACTTGCACTTCGCTACCAATAAAAGGCAACAGCGATCGCTGGGTCGCCGGTGCCATGCTGGAATCTGTTATAGTAGAGCGGGCAGTATCGGTCATGGGTGGCAATATCGCTGCAGAACACTATTTCTAACCAAGTTTGGGGATTGCTTGGCACCCAATGCTTGGGAATTTCCCATTCCCTACGGGTGGCAAGATCGAGCGCTATATTTAGAATTCCCCTAATTTGGCGATTTTATCGGTTTCCATCTCGGCAAAACCATGGAAAGTGCCGGTAATTTTCCCTTTTCAATGGCAAATTTTCTAGGATTTATCCTCCATGGAACCTGCTATTCAAGCCACTGCTGAAAATTCTCCAGTTCGCTCTCTCACCATCTCGGACGATAGCATATCCGGTAGCGAGCAAGCGGACCGAATTGTCGCTTTGGGGGGCATCGATGCGATCGCTGGTCTTGGTGGTCACGACTGGCTGGCTGGCAACACCCAAAATGACGTTCTCAATGGCAACCAGGGCAACGATACCCTCTACGGCGGTCAAGATGACGATCGTCTCTACGGCGGTGATGGGGATGATTGGCTGTTGGGGAATTTAGGGGTTGATGTTCTGATAGGCGATCGCGGTAGCGATTCTCTCGCCGGTGGCAGCGAAAACGATTCTTTATTTGGCAACACCCAAGCCGACGTTCTCAACGGCAACCAGGGCAGCGATACCCTCTACGGCGGTCAAGATGACGATACCCTCCATGGTGGGGCTGATAGCGATCGCCTCTTTGGCGACATGGGGGCTGACGAACTCTACGGCGATGCCGGTACGGATACCCTAACTGGCGGCAGCGGTCGCGATCGATTCGTTTTGTCGGAAGCAAGTGGCGGTTTTGAAGCGGCCACTGCGGATGTCATTACCGATTTTACCGATGAAGTGGACTTTTTCCAGTTGGAAGGCGGTTTGAGCTTCAATCAGTTGGAAGTGACCGCCGGAACCGGAGAATTGTCAGGCGATACGGTGATTCGCGAGTTGGGGCGCGGTCGGTATTTAGCCGTTGTATCGGGAATCGACCCCAGTGCCATTACCAGTACCGATTTTGAAGCCACCACCCCCACTGAAGAAGGAGAAAGTACAGTTTCCTTTGCTCAAGAAACGGTGCAAGTTGACGAAAATGCTGGCAATGCCACCGTCACGGTAGAACGCAGTGGCGACCCCATTAGCGAGGTCGTTGTTAACTACAACACCGGTTCTGGCGGTACAGCTACTGCCGGCAGCGACTTTCAAGCAGTCTCCGGTAGTTTGACTCTAGACGTTGGTGAAAGTAGTGCCACCTTCACCGTTCCCATCAATGACGATAGCGAGGTAGAACCCGACGAAAGCATTGAAGTACAACTCACCAAGAGTACCGGCGTTCCTCTAGGCGATCGCGCCACCGCCACCGTTACCATTGTTGACGACGACAGCGACACTGGCGATACCGACGACACAGACGGTACTGAGGATACGGACAATAGCGATGGTACCAGCGATGGCGACAATACCGATGGAACTGATAACACCAATGAGTCCGACGATACCAGCAATAGCGATGGCGACAATACCGATGGAACTGATAACACCAATGATTCCGACGATACCAGCAATAGCGATNNNGACGATACCAGCAATAGCGATGGCGACAATACCGATGGAACTGATAACACCAATGATTCCGACGATACCAGCAATAGCGATGGCAGCACCGGTAGCGATAGCGCCGTCGAACCCGTCGTTTCTGTCAATAGCGACAACCGCGTAAACTTCTCTGGCGTCGATACCAGCAACGAACAAGCCGTCGCTGCTTTAAACGGACCTTCCGTCACCATTGACAACAGCAGCCTGTACATCGGCTACGAACAAGTTTCCACCAACAATCAAAATCCCATCTTGGTTCGCTATACCGACGGAGAACTAGCTTGGGAACGCACCGATTACGAAGTTAGCAACGACGACAGCCAGGGATATGGCTTGTTGTGGGATGGTACTGACAACTTCTATGCCATCTTTAGCGCTACCGGTACCCAAGGGCAACCCGAAGATGACTTCCGAGAATTTGCCAGTAATGGATGGCTCAGCAGCTACGGTCAAGGCGGTGGCGCTGAAGTTTCTATCATTGCCAAGGTCAATCCCGAAAACGGCAATATTACCAACGCAACCTTCCTATCTGCCGTGTTAAGCAATGGCAATAGCAACACTCTCACCGTCACCGATTTATCTCTAAACGGTGAAAATTTGGTGGTCCAAGCGGAATCTTTCTTCTCCCCTAGAAAAACCGATACCACAGCTATGGAAAACACCGGTTCGGATACCAGTTCTCCCTTTGATTACGAGATTGAATTTACTCCCGATTTAAGTACGGCTGTACGGGCAGAAGCACCTGGTTTTCAGGAACCTTCCTAAATCCAATATTTGATACTCTCACAAATAGAATTCGTGAGATGCTGGCTTCGTTGGGTGTGCCTGCGAAGGGATTCGCGAACAGAGCTAGTCCATCCCCGACGACATTCCATTCCCCTCGGCAAGCATTTTTCCGCCCTATCCGAACGTACTTTAACGCAATTGTAGCACATTTTGACGGTGGCGACCGCCGCACGGGTCGCTTTTCATCCCGGCTGGGAAAGAGGCAGAGCTTGAAAGCTCTCGTCTTTTTTCGGAAAAACCACCTTCAAGTAGTAGCATATCTAGGCTAAAATAGTGGGTAATTTAATGGCTAGATTGTATCCAATACGGGAACAGGCCATTGCTCGATCCACCAAATTCAAATAGATGTCCACCCAACAAACAAGATTCTTGGTTAATCTTCATTTGTTTTGGTATTTATAAAATCGGACGTTGCCCTGACAACAACCAAAATTATTGAGGGTTTTATAAAACGGATTCGGAGAATTGTATGGAAACGAGCCAAAAATGATTTCAAAGGGGTAGGGCCGATTGGCAAATCGACCCTACATAGGGATGTTAGCAGATTGACCCTCCAAACCAGGATTTCGTTAGCTCTAACCCATCAATTCCATAGCACGTTTGGCCAAATTATCTCCCGTGATACCGTTAATTTCCATCACTTGGGAAGCACTGGCAGCCGTTTCGCCACGCTTCCAGGCAAAAATATCTCGATTCACGGTACTGCGTAGCATGATAGGTTCAAACATGGCGCTGGAACCACCAGTAATGCCAATCAACGCATCGCCGCCAAACAAACGTTGGAAACTGGCATCGCTGAGAAAATCGCCGTCGGGTTCGGCACAGGTTTCCCAAGCGGTATCGTGGGAACGATACAAACGACGCGGGTTGATAACGGAAACAATTTTAGAACCAATATTTTGTTCGGCTAGTTTTTCCGCAGCTTCGTAGGCTGGAATCAGGGTCATATCACCAATAACGGCCAGAACCACAGTTTTGTCGCCGGGGGTTTCCTGCAAAATCACTGCGCCGTCGCGCAATGCCTGGTGGCTTTGTTCAAAGGTGCTCCGTACTGGTAGCGGAGACTTACTGGCGGTGATGGTAATGCCTTTATTTTTCGCGGTTAGCGCCCAACGATAGCAGACTTGGATGCTGTTAGCATCGCAGGGGAACAAAGGGAAAACATTGCCATTGCGCATCATGGCGGCAAAGTAGTTTTCAATTTCTGGACGTTGGTGGGTCCAGCCGTTGCGCCCTTGTTCCAAAGCGCCAGCGGTGAATAGGGTAATGGTGGCTGGGGTGGGGCGTCGCAATTCGGCCATAGCTTGGGTGACGGTCTGCCAAATGGGCAAGCCATTGATGGCGAAGGATTCGTAGGAACACCACAGCGATCGCCCGCCAAATAGGGACAATCCAGCCGCCAGACCAGCACAGGCATCTTCGCTGAGGGGTTCGTATACCTGTCCTTGGGGCGCTTGATGGTAGTCTTCGTCGGGGGTGGGGTGAATAATTTTCAGCGCCATGTTGATGTTGTTAATCCCGGAAGCAGCGTTGCCGTCGGCGTTGCTGACCAGGAAGTTGGGGTCTTTTTGTCCCACTTGCGCTGCGATCGCTCCCATGGCGGTGGTGGCTACTTTTTTCTCGCCGCCTACTTCAAATTCTTCTAGGGATAGTTCCCCTAAATCCGACAGGGGTAGTTGGTTTTCAGTGACTACAGTTTTCACGGCTGGTCCGCCGCTGGAACGCTCGAAGTTTTGACGTACCAATTCCCAAGCTTTTACCGGCAGGGCGCGTTTTTGCAAAGATTCGATAATGTGGGGTTTGTCTAGGGTATCTCCAGGTTTCAGGTTGTGGGATTTGGCACCGCGGGTGTGAACGCCGGCCCCTTTGAGCTGTTTGATGATAAAGACTGTCAGCTTGCCGCTTAAAGCGGATTTGGCTGCCCGATCCAACCCTTCCAAGACTGCTTTGGTAAAGGCCATGCGCTGTTTCCAGGAGAATTCTGTGCTGTCTACGTATTCTCCCGGCTGGTTGGCGTCGTCGTAGTCTTTGGCGTTGACCAAGATAATTTCTTGGAAGCCGTGACCGCGCCAGTAGTCGATCATTTCCTGGTTGGGTTTGGTGGAAACCATACTGTGGTGTTCTTGGGAAAATCCGTTCCATACCAGGATGGGTAGGAAGTTGGTGATGTTGGGATAGGCGGTGTTGAAGTGTGCCATGCTGCTCATGACGTAGGGTTCGCCCATGCCGCCATCGCCAATGGTGACTGGGAACAGAACCCCCGGATGCAGTTTGGCCCCTGCCATGGCAAAGTGTTGCCCTTGACCGAGGGGACCGGCGGGGTTGAGCAACCCAGGAATTTGCCCGGAGAGGTGTCCCAACAGACCTTGGTGTTCCCGGAAGCGATCGCGCATTTGCTGGACGTTGTAAATTCCCATTTCTTCTAGGGAACGGTCCAGAAACATGGCGCTGTAAAAACCAGGGGCGTGGTGTCCCACTTCGGTGATGATGTTTTTATACCCCAGCATGACCAAAGCAGCGTAGACTTCTGCCTTGCTGGCGAAGCCGCCGGGGTGTCCGGACCCTTTACTGGCGGTGACTTGCAGGGTTAAATAGCGCAACGCATCCGCTGCGAGGAGGGTTTGATATACGGCTGTGGGGTCGCTGGCCTTGGCGATCGCGGTCTTTTCCGCTGCGATCGCGGCTTCGTTGCCGTAAATATCTAGATCGGGTTTGGTTTCGCAAAAATACTGAATCCCTTCGCAAAAATCCGGTAGCTCGTTACCGCCGCGATTTTCTTGTGTGGTGGCATCGGCGCTGATGGTCATGCTGAACTCCCTTATATTCGTTTCGCCAAATGGTTTTGTTTTCTGGGTATTCTCTACTGTATGAATTGTTCCCCCATTTTACAACTTTTATGTTGCCAAAGTCGTCCCTTCGGACATAAAAAATGTTATATCCACTTTCGCAGATGTTTATGGGAAATGGGAAGTCTTCAAGAGGGGGTATGGTGGCATCGGGGCGTCGGGGGATGGGAGACAAAAATAAATTTATTTTCTACATCTCCCACACTCGGTACGCTCGCTGACTTTTCTATTTTCCCGTTAACTCAACCATAGCGGCGGTTGGTGATTCCTCTTGGTTGTCGTCGTCTTCTGAATCCGCATCTTCTTCCGAATCTTCTTTTGGAGGATTTTGGGGTTTGAATTCGCCGTTTCGCCAGATACCGCGGGTGCGATCGCCGTTGGCTGCGATGTAAACCCCTTCTCCCTGGGGAACCCCTTGTACGAAGTTGCCAATAAAGCGATCGCCGCCGGGAAAGGTACAAACGCCGCGACCGTCAAGCAAATTGTCGTCGAAATATCCCTCGCAGATGGTACCGTTGGCAAATCGATATTCGCCAAATCCCTGGGGAACGCCGTTGACAAAATGCCCTTCAAATCGCGTACCGTTGGTAAACTGACAAACCCCTTCTCCGTTGAGGCGATCGTTGGCAAATTCTCCCTGGCAACGACCTCCGTTGGCAAATTGAATTTCTCCCTGACCGTGGCGCTTGCCGTGGCGAAACTCTCCCTCGTAGCGATCGCCGTTGGCCATAAAACAAACCGCTTGTCCGTGCAAGCGGCCGTTTTGAAAATCCCCTTCACAGTAGGTGCCATCTGCCCAAACAAATCGCCCCTGACCGTGGGGTTTTCCCTGACGTAACGCTCCTTTGTAGCGATTGCCGCTGGGAAACTCGCAGGTACCTTCCCCGGTTAGAAAACCATCCGGAAACCTCCCCTCACAATAAGAAGATCTGGACTCAGATGGCTGGGGTCGGTTGGGGTCTGGAGCTGCCCATACCCGATTGTTAGCGTTGGGATTCCCATGGCCAATTCCAGCTAGGAAAAGAACTGTTGCTATAATTGGCACTCGAACTTGCCACCAGATCTTTACGCGAATTTTCGGTAAAAGTACGTTTTTGGTTTGTCGTTTTACGCAAGTGCGCCCATGCTTCCACATATTCTTGTCCTTACTCTATCGCAACCTAGATCGCTTCCTACACCGGTACGCGCTTTACCTCCGGAACAAACACCTCCTGCGGAGTCTACACTACCTCCCCACGAAATTATACAACCCAGTCGGGTACGAGCCCTGCCTGGGGAACTCAACGATGTGCCCGTTTTTAACAGCAATAGCCCGGAAGTGGTCGATACGGAAGGAATTCTTTTATCTACATTTCCCCCTACAGAAAAAAAACATCCTGAAGCCCACTTAGATTTTGCTTTTCAAGGACGTTTTGATATCTTTTCCCACCATTTGGCGAAAGCCCGAACGCCGGAAGAAACCCATACTCTGTTTCAAGGAATTTTGCTGCACAATCCCAACACACAGCCGGCCACTGTAGAAATTTTACAAGGACTCAGCTATCTAACCAAACCCGATGCTCCGTTTGTGGATTTGCCGGATTATCTGCCAGATCCGCGGGGCAATGTCTATTCGGGTCCGGGAAGTCGTTTGGTAAATGAATTTTTGCGGGGCAACAGCCAAGGCAACTGGCATCCGGAAATGGTGATTCCACCGCAGGAAAGTAAAATGCTGCTGAATATGCCGATTCCAGTGGGCAGGCGGACTCCTTCTTCCAATGCCAGGTCTACGCTGATGCGCCTGCAAAGCGATCGCTCGGTCTATGTGGCGAATTTGGCGATGTACGCGCCTTTGAACGAGCAGGGTCGCGAAACCATTCCCCAACTGGATGATTGGCAAAAATTGCTGAAAACCGGTGATTTGGCTGGTCCTCGGGATTTGAAACCTACGCCGTTGGGATTGCGGGGCATGAAAACCATTTACGGTCGCGTTGCTGGGGTGGCGCGCGGTTCGCGCTGGGAAGCAACTCTCACGGATCCGGAAAGCGATCGCTTGACGATTCCTTCTTCCGGCCGAGCGATCGCCTATGGGTTGAGTACCCTTCACCGCGGTCGTTTGGGGACCAACCAAGTGCAAAGCGGCGAAATGTTGGTTCGCTACGAAGATACAGCCTACTACGCCCACGGGAACTATGGGGTAGAATACGATTTAACCATCCCCCTGCACAATCCCACCGCACAACAACAAACTGCCACCATTTCCCTTTCTACCCCCCTCAAGCAAGACGACAACGCCCAGGAATTATTGTTTTTTACACCACCCCAACAGCGGGTCTTTTTCCGGGGAACGGTACGCTTACACTATCAAGACCAACAGGGCAACGAACAAACCCGCTACGTTCATTTGGTTCAACAACGGGGTCAGGCAGGCAAACCTCTACTGCGCTTGCAGCTGACCCCCCAACAAACCCGTACGGTGGAAGTAAATTTAATTTATCCACCGGACTCTACGCCACCGCAGGTATTGACCATCCAACAAGAACCCAATAACTCGGCAGAAACACAACGATCCAATTTCTGAGAAATGATGATTTCTGAGGATTTCCCAATTTTACGAAAAAAGACGGGAGTTTGAAAGCCCTGCCTCTTTCCCAGCCGGGAGGAAAAGCTCCCCGTGCGGCTTTAGCCGCCGTCAAAATCAAGTCCATGTACTAGGATCTAGAAAAGCAGGCGAAATTTCATAAATCTATTTTTGTTCATCATGTTGACTCTCAGCTACGAATTCTCCCCTCAAACCGACATGCCGCCAGGCTCAAACGATGGAGTCGTAGTTGGACATCTGTCGGCAAGTTGGCAATGATGGGCTGAGAGAACGCAAAGATAAAGATGAGACAAAGAGACTCGATTTTTTATTGCATAGTTTTAAGAAAATTGGATCGCTTTGTTGCTTCCCCATCGCAATTTCCAACTTCCAAAAGCCAAAAACCTACAAAAAAAAGACGTACAAACAATTGCTGTACGTCCTCCTTACCTATTTTAACGAGAATTTTCGGTTACAACTTAGAGCAGGTGCAGTTGGGGATATTCCGCTAGCAGATCGTCGGCGGTGAGGGTATCCCCTTGTGCTTGGGGGGTCCATAGGGTTTCCACCGCCAACAAGCTATCGCTGGAGACGCTACCCAGCTGCCGCAAGCTCTGTTCTAAATCCTTGCTGCTGTTGATTTCCGGTAGCTTGAGCTTGTCTTGTACAGCTACCACGACCGTGACCATGATGTATTCTCCTGGTGCTTGGTCTTTGTTGGGTTCGGTAATGGCAGAGGAGTCACTGTTCTGACGGCGACCGCTGACATTATAGAGGGTTTCTTCGGTAAATTTGCTGCGTTCTTGTAGGGACAGCTGGTTAAATTTGCTTTCTGCTTGCTGGAGTTTGGTTTGTTCGCTGCTAGCAGAGGCATAAACCCAGTACTCGGGATGGCGAAGTAAGGAAAGCGTGGTTTCCTGTAGGACTTGCAAGCGACCGCTGGAGGTGTTGGTATTGACCCGTTCTGCCAAGTTGTTGAGGTTATCCTGTAACTCTCGGGCTTCGGCGAGCAAACCAACCTGCACTTTGGCAACAGTTACGTTGGGATTGCTGGCAGCTTGTTCTTCGTAGGAATCGCTGATGCGGCGGAAACTTTGTAGGAGGAAATTGGCGATCGCGATAATCACGAGAATGCCGAAAATTCCGCCAAAACCGCCAAAGCCAAAGAAGGGCAGCAGAAAGGGAAAGCCAAAACCGCCACCGCGAGGACCGCCGCGGCTGGGTCCCTTGTAGGTAGGACCGGAAGAAGGACTCCGGGGGGCACCAAAGGAACCGCCGCCGATGCGACCGCCGCTGCGACGGGCAGCTGCCTCATCTACATGAATTTGGGAGAAAGCCAGAGCGACGACGAGAGTAAAGACCAACAGCGGTTTGAGAACCGATTTGAGAAAGGTTGCGATTTTTTGATACATGGTTGCCACGATGGAAATTGCAATCGGTGTTATCGTTTTTAGCGTCTTGCGTCAGAATGGCCAGAGATGTTCGCCAGGGGCCGTCAATTCGAGTCCCCGACAATCCAAATCAAAAACAGTGGAAGCACCTATAGATTGTTTGCTTGTCCGGTTTTTGTCCAGCTTTTGTTAAACTTCTTTAACGTTCCTCTCTTCCACTCTATCGTTTTTTGCTAGAGGTCGCAGTATTGGTGGCTGGTTCGGGGAAGCCAAAGCCTTTGGTACTGCCTATCTCAGCGATCGCTTTCCAAAACTAGCCGCCGCCAACAATGGTAACAATTTCCAAGCGATCGCCGGGGGCAATTTGCGTGGTTTCCCAATGCTGGCGGTGTAAAATTTCCCCGTTGTACTCCACAGCCACCAAACGCGGGTTGTACCCAAAATGTTCCAAAAACTCGGGAATTTTCAACCCATCGGGACAGCTACAATATTCGCCATTGACTTGTACGTTTGCCATAGATATTGATTCGCAATTCACCAGAGACTGCATGGAACAGACAAAACCATTTAAGACTGCATTTGATGCATCATGCGTGCTTGGTGCAGTTGGGAAACAAAATACTGGGTCACCAGGGTCGGCTGTTCTGCCTGCATGATAGCGCGGACCACCGCTACCCGTTCGGCACCGGCTGCGGCTACTTCCTGTACGTTGTTGGTATCCACACCGCCAATAGCAAACCAAGGAATTGAGGCGTGTTCGCTGGCGTAGCGTACGTATTCCAAACCAGCCGCTTCTTTATTGGGTTTGGTGGGGGTGGTGTACACTGGACCCACACCAATGTAATCGGCCCCTTCCGCGATCGCTGCTGCCATTTCTTCCGGATTGGTGGTGGACCGTCCGATAATCTTGTGGGGTCCCAACAACTGTCTGGCAACTTCAATGGGGAGGTCCTCTTGCCCCAGATGCACCCCATCGGCATCTGCCGCCAAGGCAATATCTACCCGGTCATTCACCAAAAACAAGGCACCGTAGCGGTGGCACAACTGGCCCAATTGCCGGGCTAGTTCCAAGCGATCGCCATCGCTAATGCTTTTATCTCGATACTGCACCAAGCTCAAACCGCCTTGCAAAGCTGCCTCGACCGTTCCCAACAGGTCGTCCGATGGCGAAGTGACCAAATACAGCTGCGCTTGTTGTAGCAATTGTTGGCGTTGGTAGGAAAGTAAGTTGCTCTCTAAGGTATAGACACGATAGCGCATTTGCTTGCCAGTTTCCCCCATTTGGGGATGGTATAATTTCCCATATTCCTCAACCACGCGCAATGCCTCTTGCACGCGACCGAAGTTTGCTTGCAATAGCTGGCTGATTGTAGCGCGTGTTTGTTCGTGAGGATGGGTCAGTTCAGTTCCCGGATCGCCTGGGGTATCTCTGGCAGCGCGCATTTCCGGAAGGTGCCATTTGCCCAACTCTTGGCGCATTTCCTTGCATTCGTTCGACCATTGGGTATGGCGCACGCCAAAGCGACACCATTCTTCAATAATGCGTAATCCCTCTCGCGCCCGGTCTAGATTGGCGTCTAAAATACGGTACAAGGCCGGTTGTGCTTGTGGATACGGGACACTGGCCATTCTGGTGCCGCGATCGCTGCGGTCGATTTGGTGGGCACCATCGCGTGGTGTTTCGCCCATGGGAACATCTCCATGCATGGTTTCATCAAAACGTCTAACAAAAAAATGCGTTCGCCAACTGGTTACTTGGTTGGTGGGGTTGACGGTTCCCGAAACGTAGGCATTGATTCTATCATCTATTCCAGTCCAGTAGGGACAGCCTGCTGGGACAGAAAATGTGTCAGCTACCTGGCAGCCCTCTACCTGCAAACTTCCAGGCAGATCGAGATCGGGGTTGACAAACAGTTCTACCACCCATTCTTAACCAACCAAGCCTGATGTATTATTTACTGAGGAAATTGCCATGGCACGTTCGTACCAAAACCACGCCGCCTCTACGCGCCGGTCTATCCAAATTGTAGCTGGCATCGGTTTTGCCGCTATGGTTTTGAGAATTGGTGCTTTGGGCACCGTGGTGGGTTGGGGAACTGGGCTGGTGTCTCCACCTGCTGTTGCCCAGAACGCCCCTGCCACTTCTGCCAATCCCACAGATGCGCCCAACTACCAAGTCCTCTACGTCGATCCCAACACCGGTAGCGATCGCGAGGGCAAGGGGACCCAAGCAGCACCGTTAAAAACCATTACCCAAGCCCTAGCCGTGGCCCCATCAAACACGGTCATTCGTTTGGCAGCCGGTACCTACAGCACAGCCAGCGGCGAACAGTTTCCCCTACGCTTGCAACCGGGGGTCACCCTCCAGGGCAATCCTAACCGTCGCGGCGACAATGTGACGATCGAAGGGGGCGGCCGGTTTACCAGCGACACCTACGCCCGGCAAAATGCGGCCATTGTGGCTTCCGATTGGTCGGGATTGACAGGGGTGACGGTGACCAATCCCAATCCCCGCGGTTATGGGGTTTGGGTGGAATCCGCCAGTCCGGTTATCGTGCGCAATACCTTTACCGGCAATACCCACGATGGGGTTGCCGTGTTGGGGGAAAGCGATGCCATTGTTCAAAACAATTGGTTTTGGCAAAACGGTGCCAACGGCATTACGGTCTATGGTAGGGCTACCCCACGCATTCAAGGCAATCAAATTCGCAATACGGGATTTGGGATTAATATTGCCGAACAAGCTGCCCCGTTGGTGGTGGATAATGTGATTGCTGGCAATCGCGATGGGGTTTTGGTGCAGGGAGAGGCACAGCCTATTTTGCGGCAAAACCGTATTGCCGACAACCAGCGGGATGGGGTGGTGGCGATTAACAATGCTTTGCCTGATTTGGGGATGCAGGGGCGTCCTGGCAACAATGAGATTCGCAACAACGGTCGCTACAATATTCACAATAACGCTACTTCCCGCATTATTCCAGCGTTCGGCAATCAGGTATCCCCCGATCGCTTGCAAGGACGGGTGGATATTGCAGGTAATTTAATGCCCAATCCCACTGCCTCGACGAATAACCGCCGCGAAGCGATCGCCCAACTACCCCCCTCCCTGAACCCACAACCAGCTGGGGCATCCCCCCATCGCTCCAATCGCCAAAATCAAAGCGAGCGCAACTTCCCGGCGATCGCAGATACCACCCCTGCTCAGACAGAAGTGCCCACCAGGGCCAATCCCATCGAAATTGAAGTACCGCAACCAGCCAGCGACCGTGGTCAGGATGGCCGCCGCCCAGCTGCCAACCGCAATGCTGGCAATACCGCCCCTCAACGGCAGCGCCGCCCTTCTCCCTTACCTAATTTGGACGCACCTCCCAACAACGTCCTGCCAGTGCCCGAGGCCAATATCCCCACCTCTGGGGAGGCACCCTCTATTACCATAGATACGTCCAACCGTCAAGCCCCCGGCGTCGATAATAACCATGCCGCGCGTTTGGGGGTAAACTATCGCATCCTGGTGGATGCCCAAAGCGAACGGGAACGAGAACGCTTGCGATCGCTGGTTCCTGAGAGCTTCCGGGTGGAAGTAGACGAGCGTACCTGGTGGCAAGCCGGCGCTTTCCGCGAACGCTACCGCGCCCTCCAATTACTCTACCAACTGCGTCGTCAAGGATTGCGCACCCTCATGCAGTCCATCGAAAGCCACACAAGCAACTAATCTTGGGACCCACGTTGTTCGGAAGCGAGGATTTTCTGCAAAATCCTCTCAAACGTATCCAGCACTTTATCCAAAGCCGTTTTATCGTTCACCGTCGATAGCAAGCAGTTGGGCTGCCTGCCTTCGGTGAGATTTAGGGGCAAAGCCAAGCCAATCGAACTCAACTGACTGCGCAACTCCAACCATTCCTGTTGCTCGTTAAACGGAGGTTGCTTGGCATATTCCCGCGAATCAATCCACAACCCACCATCAATCGCCACTGTAAACAAAGTCATGGGCAGGAGATTTTTGGGTTTGACTTCCGCACTGAAACCACCGTAGGTATCCCCCGTTCCCCAGTGAACCATCACATTCGGTGCCTTGCTAATTGCCCAATCGTAAATCCAGCGAGCTTTGGCCGCCTCCTCGCTGCTGTGTCGCGCTTGAAATTCTTGGAAAAAGGAAACCGGGTCCCATTTGCGTCTCTCCCGGGTAGCACTGGCTTTGCGTTTTCGGGCACCTGCCGTTTGGCCAATCGATCGCGGTACCAACGTTTTGAGCTCTCCCTCGCCCACAAATTGTTTGATTTCCAACGCCAAAACTTCCGCCGGGCTCATTTGCTCGTTGAGAAACTCCACCACTTGCTGCAATTGCGAGGAAATTTCGTCGGAAACAAAAATCAGGCGAATTTTGGAAGCCTGTAAGTTGGTTTTTACCTGCTGCCAAAATCGTTCTTCGTCGGCTTCATCCCCCAAAAACTCGGCAAATACCTGCTCCGGGTCGCGGTCGGCATGGCGGCAGTTGCTTTCAAATTGGGAGACGATAAATTCCAAAGGCCAAGCCACCATAGCATTAGCGGCATACTCCAACAGCTGCCCGATAACTTGACGCCGGCTGGCCGTATCATCGCTATGTTTGACCGATACCAGTGTGGGAATGGCATTCTGATCGACAAACAAATGCTCCAACGACCAGCGACCGTCGCCATCTTCATCGATGGGGAGGTCGATTTCCCGGTAAACAGTCAACCACTGCCTGGCAGTGCCCCGGTCAATGCGATCGCCGGCAAGCAGGTTGGGATATTTTTCTAGGAGTTCCTGTAACTGTTCTTCCGTTTCATAAGCTTGCTCTTTCATTTCTACAAGCCGATCGTCGTTTTGAATTAAATAAATACCACCGCTCATGAGCGTCCTTCGTAGCTACCGTTTCTATGTTGCCTGAATTGCCCAGCTTCAAAAACTGTATCATTGAAGCCAATCGGTCATTGTTCCTCTATTTTGCTGTTGGTACCGTTGCTTGTCCAGTATTTTCGTAGGTTCTTTCATGTCTAATTCCGACCTGCGCGCCCAACCTGCCCTGCCTTTTTTGCCCCCTCAGTACAATCGATGGGTTTGCCAGGGGGCCCAACTGACGCTTTTACCATTGCTACGCTGGCGCACTTCAGTAGCCCATATTAAGGTGGAAAACGGGGAACAGTTGCTGCAGACCTATCAGGATTTTGCCGATGGAAAAATTCGGTGGCTGCTGGCTTTTCGACATCCCAGCGTTGACGATCCGTTGGTTCTGTCTTATTGTTTGTGGCACTGGCTGCCCCGCTACGCCAAACGCCAGGGGGTGACTTTGCCCAAGCCGGTACACACCCATTTTATCTACGACCGCGGCATTCCTTTGTGGGCGGGTCGTTGGGTGAGCTGGTTGTACCCAAAATTGGGGGGGACTCCCATTCATCGGGGGAAGGTAGACCGAGTGGGGTTGCGCTCTGCGAGAGATTTGTTTTTGAACGGTCAATTTCCCATGATGGCAGCGCCGGAAGGAGCTACCAACGGGCACAATGAAATTATAAGTCCTTTGGAACCGGGGGTTGCCCAGTTGGGATTTTGGTGCGTGGAGGATTTGCAAAAGGCAAACCGGGGCGAGCGGGTACTGATTTTGCCGGTGGGAATTCAATATGATTATTTGCAACCGCCCTGGCAGGGGATTGAAAAGTTGCTGGGGAAGTTGGAGCAGGATATGGGGGTTCCCCAGGCACCGGATCGGGATACGCTGCCGGAGACGCCGGTTGATTTGGGCAGCGACCGACAGATGTATTTGTACCGACGCTTGTTGCGTTTGGGCGATCGCTTGCTATCGGTTATGGCTGAATTTTACCGCTACCACTACCAGCAACCCATTCCAGAGTTTTCCTCGGAAACCGACCTCAATGTCAAATTCCAAAAGCAGTTGCCGGTGTTGCTGGATGCGGCTTTGCGGGTGTCGGAAACCTATTTTGGGCTGTCGGGGAAAGGTACGTTTGTCGATCGCTGCCGTCGCATCGAACAGGCGGGATGGGAGTTTATTTACCGCAGCGATATCCAGGATTGGGAAAGTCTCTCCCTACTGGAACGGGGGTTGGCTGACTGGATTGCCGTTGAAGCCAATCGGTACATGTGGCACATGCGGCTGGTGGAGAGTTTTGTGGCGGTGACCGGGGATTACGTGAAGGAAAATCCCACAGCGGAACGTTTTGCCGATACCCTCTTTTTGATGTGGGATGTGATGGCGCGCTTTCGCGGTAGCAATCCGTTCAAACGCCCCCGCTTGGGCCAGCAACGCGCTACCATTCGGGTGGGTACGCCCATCGATGTCAGCCGCCGCTTCGAGCACTACCAAACCAGCCGCCGCCAAGCGGTTTCCGAACTTACCCAACAGTTGCAGTTGGCTTTAACGTCGTTGATTCGCTAGTCAATCGACCGGTGAATACGGCTTCGGCAGGACCGCTCATGTAAACGCGGTTGTCCGACTCGCACCATTCAATGTCTAAAGGACCGCCGGGCAGTTCTACGGTACAGTTGCGATCGCACAGGTGATTGAGAACGCCGGCCACAACGCAAGCACAAGCACCGGTACCGCAGGCGAGAGTGGCACCAGCCCCCCGTTCCCAAACCCGCATTTTGATTAAAGAGGGGTTGACAATTTCCACAAATTCTGTATTCGTCCGTTCGGGGAAGGCGGGATGGTTTTCCAATTGCGGACCGATGGTTTCGAGGGCTATTTCGTCGGCGTTTTCGGTGAAAATAATACAGTGGGGATTGCCCATGCTGACGGCGGTAACCTGCCAGGGGCGGCCGGCTGCTTCTAGGGAAGTGGCGATCGCGCGTTCGTCGGGGGCGACCAAAGTGGTAGGAATTTCCCGAGCGGTTAGCCGCGGCATGCCCATATTAACCCGGACGTTGCCATTTTCTAACAATTCGGGAATCATCATGCCGGCTGGGGTGTGAATTCGGTACTGCCAACTACGACCGCTTTGCTGGCTGGGGGAAACACCCAAATCGGCGGCAAATTTGGCCAAACAGCGAATTCCGTTGCCGCACATTTGCGGTTCCGACCCGTCGGCGTTGTAAATGCGCATGCTGCAGTCGCTATCTGCTTGGGGGGGTAGTAGAAAAATCACGCCATCGGCCCCAATGCCAAAATGGCGATCGCACAGTTGGATGGCTTGTTGGGCAGCGAGTAAGGGTTGGTTTTGCTGGCGATTGTCAATCAGGATAAAATCGTTTCCCAGGCCTTGATACTTGATAAATTCCATAGTTTTTCCGGCGCTTGCGTGCGGTTTTTTCCTCAACCTTGTACTATACCAAGGGGTCTTGGTGTCTGCTTGTGGATATTATCCTTTTTTCCCCGGTACGATCGAAAGATGGTACCGGCAGGCAGAAAAGGCCCTGGCAGCAGCTGGGTGCCCCGATGGGTGGATGTTTCTATTCGCGGCGGTTTCTGATGGCTTCTTGGGGCGAGCTAAGCTATAGCTGGCTGCAAAAATGCTCCCGTTTTTTTATAAACTTGAAAGAGTTCAATTTTTTTTACCTATGGCAGAATTTGATCCTGGATTGCCAAGCGTTCGCAAAATTGCCGACTATATCAAAGAGAAAAAGGAAGTGGAATTGCAATTAATCACCGGCGATCTCTTGGTAGGGAAGGTTTTTTGGCAAGATGCGGAATGTATTTGCTTGGTGGATAGTTACGACCAACAAACTTTGGTGTGGCGTCAAGCCATTGTTTACATGAAACCCAAATTCTAGGGTTCCTTGCAGGGGACCGGTTTGGGCAAGAATTCTGAAATTCAGTTTTGGAAGAAGGATCGACAGGCATGCTGCAAGCGAACCGGCTGACTTTTCGTCTGCCTCTAGGTAGGCGGTTGCGGGGAAGATTTTTTTGGCTTGGTTGGGGACTTTTGCTGGGGATTTTGTCTCCGGCGGCGCGATGTCTGGCTTTGGAAGTTGAGTTGACCCCACAAACCCCGCGTTTGGGGGAGACGATTTCCGTTACCATCGAATCAGAGGTCCCCGGCGGTTCTCCTCCGAAAGTGATTTGGGATGGAACGAGCTATCCGGCTTTTCCCCAGGCAGACAATCGATTTCGGGTGCTGTTGCCCACAACGCCCCTACAAGAGCCCGGTCGGCGGACTTTGCGCGTTCGCGATGACCAACAGGTGAGAAATTTGGCGGTCTACGTACGCGATCGCAATTTTCCTACCCAATCCATTTGGCTGAGCGATTCTAAAGCCAGCCTTACCGGCACTGATTACGAATTCGACCGGGTGGCAGAATTCAAGCAATTGGTGAGTCCGCAAAAATTCTGGCAGGGTCCGTTCCTACGCCCCCATCCCGGTTCCGTGACCACCGTGTACGGAGTTCGTCGCTACTACAACGGTGAATTTGCCAACAATTACTACCATCGTGGGGTAGACTATGCAGGCAGAAGGGGATCGACGGTGGTAGCGCCTGCCGCCGGACGGGTAGCTCTGGTGGGCCGCGAAACCGAAGGCTTTGCCCTTCATGGCAATACGGTGGGCATTGACCACGGACAAGGGGTGGTTAGCATCTTTTTACACCTCGATCGCATTGACGTGCAACCGGGACAAATGGTGGCTGCTGGGGAAGCGATTGGTACGGTGGGGTCTACGGGAATTTCCACTGGTCCTCACCTGCATTGGGGGTTGTACGTTCACGGCCGGGCGATCGATCCGGTTCCTTGGCGTTTTCGGGGAATTGAGTAATACAATCTTTGCCAGTAGGGATTCCATCAACGAGAACCTAGTTGGGCGATCGTATTTTTGCTAGCTATCGGTCAAAATTGGTAAACAGTCTTTTTGTAGAACGCGAGTTAATTGTATGAGCATTGTCAAAATTGTCGAACAAGCTCTCAAAGATGGATATCTCACCTCGGCGATGGAAGCTGAGGTGGGGCGGATTTGCAATGCCGCCAGCGAACTATCCATTGAAGAGTATATGGCCCTCGACCGTCTCATGGGTGCTTTGTTAACTGGGGAAGTGGTGGTGCTGCCCCGCAAGCAATTTATTAACGTTATGGAAGAGTTGGTGTTGGCGGAAGCGATCGCCAAGGTGGCGGAAATCGAGGCAACCAGCGAGCAAAACCTGGATGTGGGGGATATTGCTGCTTACGCGCTCAATCGCTTGCCACCTTTATATGCTACCACCGAAGAGGGGGCGAATTTCCAACGTGCCCGTGCCAAGGAAGAATTGCAAGAATTTATCAGCAAGCAGGTCAAAGAAGCGATCGCTCAGTCCCTCAACAAACCGGAATTTTTCCCGGAACGGCAAGCTTTGGGTACCTCTTCCAAAGAGGAAGTCATTTCCCAAGTCAGCAATTTGCTGCAAGCCTACGCCCCAGAATTTGAACCCCAAAACGACCAAGGTACGTCCTCTTCTTAGGAAGGTTTTTCCCTGCCTAAGTTTTTTTTTCATTTGCATGGTATTTTCTTTACCAACATGTTCAAGCTATTGCTGCGTTCCTTTTTATCTACCTCTGGCTGGTTGTTGCTTGGATGGTTGGTGGTGGCTGGCAGTTGGACCCAACCGATGGATGCTCAACCGAGCAATTCCCCAACTGCTCAAACCTCCCCCAATACACCTGCGGGCAATCGGAAACTGACGGTGAAGTCGGACATTCAAGAAGCCGATGCCCAAACTGGAATTATCACTGCCCGCGGCAACGTACAGATTGATTATCCGGCCCAACAAATCTACGCCACTTCCAATCAAGCTCAATACTTTACCCGCGAACGTCGTATCGTCCTTACGGGCAACGTACGTGTCTTACAAAACGGCAACACCATCCGCGGGGAAACTGTGACTTACCTGATTGACGAAGGGTTGTTTGTGGCGCGACCGGCTAGCAACGAACAGGTAGAATCGGTTTACGTAGTGCCAGAATCGACCAACAACAATCCTGGCAGTAGCGGTACGGATGCCCCGGCGCTTCCTACCACTCCATCGGAATCGGAAGCCTCTGCCAATGGCAATACTGACGATACCAGGGACAATAATCCGCCGTCGCTGCCTTCGATGCCATCGGAATCGGAATCGGAGGAGTCGGAGGAATCAGTTCGGTGAAAATTGTCCTGGAGAATATTTGTAAGTCCTACGGCGAGCGCTTGGTAGTCAAAGAGGCCAACCTGGCCGTTAGCCAAGGGGAAATTGTGGGTTTGCTCGGTCCCAACGGCGCTGGCAAAACGACCATGTTTTATACCATTACAGGTTTGATCGAACCCGATTGCGGTTCGGTTTGGTTGGGGAAACGCAACATTACCTCTTTACCGATCGACCGTCGCGCTAGATTGGGAATCGGCTATCTCGCCCAAGAACCGAGCATTTTTCGCCACTTGACCGTACGGGAAAATCTGCTGTTGGTTCTGGAACAAACCCAAGTTCCCCGGCAGGAGTGGTCCCAACGTTTGCATGCTTTACTGGATGAATTTCGCTTGCATCAAGTTGCTTCCACCACGGGTGTTCGCATTTCTGGTGGAGAAAGAAGGCGTACGGAAATTGCTCGTTCTCTGGCGGTGGGTCGTTGGGGACCGAAATTTCTGCTACTCGACGAACCGTTTGCTGGGATCGATCCCATTGCCGTTTCGGAAATTCAAAATATTATTGCCCGGTTGCGTACCTATCCCATGGGAATTTTAATTACCGACCATAACGTGCGCGAAACCCTAGAAATTACCGATCGCGCCTATATTATGCGAGAAGGGGAAATTTTCGCTTCGGGAACGGCGACGGAATTATACAATAATTCCTTGGTACGCAAGTACTATCTGGGCAAAAATTTTCAACTCTAACCAGTTTCACTGGCACAGGAGCATCGTAAGCTTCGATGGGCTACCCACCACACTCTATGAAATACCAATTCGCAAAATCCTGGAACCCTTTTCATTGGTTGCCGCGGATCTCGGTGATGGACCGCTACATTATGTCCGAATTGACGGCACCTTTCTTATTTGGTTTGGGCGCTTTTGCTTCGCTGGGGGTATCCATTGGCAGCGTCTTCGATTTGGTCCGCAAGGTAACTGACGGGGATATTTCTTTCGCGATCGCTGTTAAAGTCTTTTTCCTGCAAATTCCTTATTTTTTGTCCTTTGCTTTTCCCACGGCGATTCTACTGGCAACGTTGCTGGCTTACAGCCGCCTGGCTAGCGATAGCGAATTGATTGCCATGCGCAGTTGCGGGGTCAGCGTCGCGCGTTTGCTGGCTCCGGCTTTGGCCGTGGGATTGTTGGTCACTGGCGTTACCTTCGCTTTTAACGAAATGGTGGTTCCGGCCGCCAAGTACGAAGCCACCCTGACCCTGAAAAAAGCAATTACCGACGACAGCCATCCCCTACGAGATGAAACCAATATCCTCTACCCAGAATACCGCGAACGCCCCATCGGCGGCGGCGATACGGGAATTCGCCTGTATCGGCTGTTTTATGCCGAGGAATTTAATGGCGATCGCATGAAAAATGTCACCATCCTCGATTATTCGCAACCATCATTCAAACAACTCATTCTTGCAAGTTCGGGCAGCTGGAACGTTCGCGAACAGATTTGGGATTTCTACAACGGTACCATCTACATTTTGGATAACGACGGGTCCTACCGTCGGGTAGTCACCTTCGACCACCATCGATTGCTGCTGCCCAAAGCCCCTATAGAACTGGCTTCCGAACGGCGCGATTACAGCGAAATGAACATCCTGCAGGCCATGCGCCGTCGGGAACTGCTGCGCTATAGCGGCAATGAAGACGAAGTGCGCAAACTGACCATCCGCATCCAACAAAAACTGGCGATTCCTTTTGCTTGCGTAGCCTTTGCTTTGGTGGGTACCATGCTGGGGATGAAACCGGACCGTACCAGCAAAGCCACCGGATTTGGCATTAGCGTAGTGGTGATTTTTAGCTATTACCTGTTAATGTCCATTGGCGATGCCTTGGGCTTGAGCGGTGCCATCCCCCCCGCACTGGCAGGTTGGTTGCCGACCCTATGTACTTCGCTGTTTGGCTTATTTTTGTTGTGGCGTTTCTCCCGCTGAGGCCATGCCCCTGCCTGGAAAAGCTTATATAAATTTTTGGTAAAAAGGCCGGGTAACCGAGCCAATTGCCGGCCATTCCTGGTTACGAAACAAAGATGGGAGCTTGAAAGCCCTGCCTCTTTACCCAGCAGGGAGGAAAAGCTCCCCGTGCGGTCGCCGCCGTCAAAATCAAGTGGATGTGCTAGAATCTAGAAAAACAGGCGAAATTTTATAAATCTATTTTCGTCCATCATGTTGACTCTCAGTGGATGCTACCTCATTCGATCGCTGTAAGCGGATGTGAAAGTTCCCCAACCACCTATAACTTGTGCTGAGCTACGCCGAAGCAGCGGTCATGCCATAGGAAGGGTTCCTGTACCTAGATAGAATAGCTTAAGCGCAAATCCATCTAGGCACATCCAATGAAGCGAGAATCTCACGAATTCTATTCATGAGAGTGTCAAAATAGAAAGTAATGGAAGGATGCTCGTATCCAACCCAGGTAGCGATCGCTAGCGGCAACCCGACCCACGTACCAGCCGCACGCACACGTACCGTTCTGGTGGCTACTGGTGGCTAAATGAGCACCTTTCCAGAGCCAAATTCCTTGCCGACTATTTATCAGGGAAGCAGCATTCTCTCCCTCAAAGTACCATGCTCGATCCAAATCGTCTGCCCACTCCGAAATTTCGTGCTTTTTCTCAACAGCAACTACGCCTTTTGAGAGCGCAAGCGCGTAACTTAGCCCGACCTCCCGTGTGGGGTTCGGCTCTTTTGGTAATAGCTGCCATTTCCTTGGCAGGTAGCTATGTAACTCATTTCAACGAACAGCCCAGCCAAACTGCCACCGATGCTCGCTCTTCCACAAATGCGGGGACAGATGCGGGCAATCTCGAACAGGAAGAACTGGCAAAAACCCTCGCTGAAAAAGAAACCCGCGCTCAAGCCGCCGATATCGAGAGTTCTTCCGTTTTGCTGCAAGAGCTGGAAAACACCGAACAACAGGAAAACACCATCAATCCCGAGCAAGACCTCTCCTCGCAACATGGGGTAGTTAGCTTGCAGCGAGAGGTGATGGCGAATTTGGTGCCAGAAGAAGTACGCCAGCAAATGGAAAAATCCAACGCTTCCAATAGCGGAGGGGGCGTTGTTTCTGGAGAAGTGTTCGGAATCGATAACACTTTCCTATCTAGCTCTGAGAAAGACGAAGAAAACAAAAGCAACAATCCTTTCGTGTCCTCGACAGGGTCTCCTGCCAATGGAGAAACTTCTGCCAATGCTAGGTCGGGAACTGACGGGCGTTCTCTGCCCAGTTTGAACGCTCACCCTAATTACAATCCTATTGGCGGCATCGATGTGTTTTCGGCGATTCAATCCCGTAGCGACAATTCATCGACTTCTACAAGTGCGCAAGGAGCAACCACGTCTACTGGCGAGGGGCAGGGAATGGATTTTCTATCTCCGTTGCAGGGTTCTAGCGATGGCAATCGTCAGGCTGATGGGCAGCAAACACCGATACAACGGGATGTGCGAACTGGCTCTCAGGTGTACCCACCAGGTATGGATACCACTTCCGGCAGCAATCCCTACGCCTATCCGTTGCCCGACCCCCAAACCAACACCAATAGCGGTCAAGGCAGGAATGATTCGGCGGCTGGCAACAATCCTTATGCCACGCCTCTACCGAACACCAATGGCAATGCCGGGGTAGGTACCAACGACAACAACATGCTGCCCTCGCAAAACTCAATGCCAACGCCCAATCCTTCTTTGTCTCCTGCCAATCCCAATGGCGGTGGCTACAATTGGGGAACCAATGCGACCCAAGGCAGCTTTTCTGTACGGGGCAATCCCTACAATCGAGGCAGCGGCAACGAGCGTAGCAACCGCACGGGAAACACGAACAATCGCTGGTTTGGGGATTCTCGTCAAAATACCAATCCAAATCTCAACCAACCGGCTACGAATGGCAACAACCCACAGCAAGTGCAACCGTTTTCCGCACCGCGTCCGGTTCCGGGAAGAAATATTGGTGGCGGTCGGATTAATACCTTCTCCAATCCTTGAAAAAGTAAGGTACCCAGGGCAGGCAAACCACCGGCCCTGGGTCTAGTTGCGAGGAGGAAGGAACGCTTTCTCATTTGAAAGAGCGATCGCGTTTGTTTGGGTGGCGTTTAAATATTCACAATGCCGATGAATTCCAGCATGGTCAGAATGAGAAAGGCCACAATAAAAGCCGCTGTTGCCCCACCTACAGCGATCGCCAAGATGCGGTAAGCTTGGGAGAAAGGCGGTTTTTGCCATTCCCAAATATAGTCTTTTTGCTTGCGGAAATACCCCATTGCTTCGAGCTGGGTACGGAACATGTCTCCATACCGCGGCGTTTGACGTACAAACAGCACGTCTCCTTGGCTGCGTTGGGGCAAAATGCGCCTTCTTTGATAGGGAACAATAGAATTTCCAAAGTAGCGCGCGTATTCTTCGCTATCGAGCAAATCGTCAATAAAACCGGGTAAGCCTTTGGTTGCCAACACAATAGACCAGGCGATTTTTTCCCGTTCGCTGTAAACATCGCGACCGAGCAGTCGCTGTACGCACATTTGTACGAAACGATAGTTGTTGTTGGTTTCGTAGTTACGTTCCCGGAAAGTTTCCGAGGTGGCCAAACCGCGGATGAAATCTTTTACAGAAATTTTGCGGTTTTTCAGCTGCGATTCCAAAACCGGTTGGCGGTTACTTTTGAGAAGCTGATGTTCGCTGAAGATTTGACGGTAAGCTGCTTCAATGAGTTCTTTAATTTCGTCTTGAGAGTGTAGCTGTTCCAGATCGTAGACTTTGGGTTGTTCGTCCCCTGGAACTTCAAACCCAGCCACCCGTTGGTTGCTGCTGGTGGGAGAATAGTCTAGTAACGGCAATGTCATGGGAGCCATATCAATACTTTTTATACAAACTATTCAACTGGTCAAGTTCTAAGAAAGATTCCTTAGTTTCTTTTTACAATATCTCTTCTAGAGATTCTATTAAAATTTAATAAGGTAGGATGGGGATAGATGAAATATGTTCGGGTTGGAGGTTAAAAAGCGGCATTTTGCGTTTTAAATGGGCTTGAGGCAGGTGGATGATAGTGGGGAAGAACTGATGTAAAGGAGAAAAAATATGAAATTTTGAAAACGCCCGCGAATTTTTATGAATTTTTATGAATTTTTGTTCCGTTGCTGGCAGTTCCACGACTGTGCTAGCTGCGCATTTACCGGCCAAACTTAACAAATAGCAAAACTCGATTCGCCATCCCATAGCAAACAGGCTAAAATCGGTGGGTAGCGTTTGTATTGTTCCTCCTTACCACCTCATGAGTTCTAGCGAGAAAGGCCGGTTGGTCTTAAATCACTCCACCCACCTGCCAGGTTTGATTCCGATTTTAGAAAAACTAACTCAAATAAATGGTATTCAAACAGTTACCCCAGGAGAATTGGGTCGTGTCAAGGGCCATATCCCCAAGCTCAAGGTACGAATTTCTATTCCCATTCGCGGTGGGTTTAAAGCGATCGCCCGCCAGGGAAAAACCGTACAGGAAGTTTTTATTTTAACAGATTTAAGCAAACAGGAACTGGAAACAGCGATCGAGCAAATCTTAGGTTCCTAGGCATGCAGGGGCAACTTGTAGCGCTTGATGGGCACGAGCGCGCACTGCTACTTCCGCATCTTGTTGGTATAGTGCTTGCAAGCGGTGGCGAATGGCTTCCTGTTCGCTGGTTAATTCCTCACCAAGGGCCCTTGCCAGACCTTCCAATCCCACCACCGCAGCGTAGCGAATGGACCAATCTTCAGCTTGGGTGAGTTCTAACAACGTTCCCACGGCTTGACTTTGGGCCGCACTCACGCCAGTAGGGGGCATTTTTTCCCAATGCAATCGTCCCATCCCTTTGGCAGCGGCGCGGCGGACGCTGGGAGAGAAGTCGGTGGCGGCAGCTTGCAGCAGAACCTCAAAAGCCGCCGGATCGGCGATCGCGGCTAAAGCACGAATGGAATAAGCTCTGGCACCGTAGTTGTACCCGTCGATTTTTTCTAAAATGGGCTGTACGGCAGCAGTGCCGATGTTGGTGAGTCCTTCCACAGCAGCGATCGCGGCACCGGGGTTGTTGTATCCCAGCACGTCAATTAGCGTGGGAATGCTTTTGGGATCGCGGGTAGCAGCCAAAGAACGCACCGCTTGGACAAGGCTATCGGGGGTGGTGGCTTCCTCTACAGCTTGAATGAGTTCTTGGATGGTCATAATTCACATCGAGGGGTTACAACAGCGCATCCATCCAATCCATAATTTGATTGGCGCGGGGAGATGAGAAATCATCGGATGCTTGAATTTCTGCGGCCAGTAAATTTTTGAGGGAAATGAGTTTAAAACTGTTTTCTACCTTGGCTTGCGCGATCGCTTCGGTGGCTGGTAAATACCCGGTTGCGCCCAAATCTAACAGGGCGGAACGGCGCAGTTGTACGTCATTTCCTGTCAGTGCATCTACCAGATATTGCGCGTAGCTGGGTTCGTGGGTGAGCTGGTACATGGCCCGGGCGGCCGCATACTGAATGCGGGGTAAGAAATGATTGATAAAAGGTTCAATGGCAGCGATCGCGTCATTGGCTTGCAGTTTTCCCAAAGCTTCCAGGACCGCCTCGTAGGGTTGCGTGAGATGCGGGCGTCCGGGGACCTGTTGCGCTGCTTCCACACCACCAGCTAGGAGGGTTTGCAAGGGAGGAATGGCACTGCGATCGCCGATTTCTCCCAAAGCTTGGGCGGCGGATTCGCGGACATAATAATCTTCGCAGTTCAGGCATTCAAGTAAAGCGGGTACTGCCTGCGGGTCGCCAATTTTCCCCAAAGCTCTGGCAGCGTTGCGTCGCAGGGGATATCCTCCCAATTCCGTGCGATCGTCTTCATCCTGCAAAGCCTCAATCAAAGCCGCAACGGCATCAGCAGAACCAATTCTAAATTTGCCCAACCACCAAGCCGCATAATAGCGCAGGCTAGTATCGGGATGGGAAAGATTCGCGATCGCGCTTTCCACGGTCAAGCCATTTCCAGATTCGGGATGGGAAACAGACATGAATTTCGACCTACAGCAATTTACAACCATGGGGAAATGGGAAAAAGTCCCCATCCCCAGTGACAACAAGTGGCTAACAGCTAGTAGCTTGCAGATCGAAAAAAGAGCTGCCAACCATTAGCCATTAGCCACCTGCCAAGAGAATTCTGGGAGAACAAATAGATGCTTGTCAGAGCATTACTCCGATTCTGGATTTATCGGTTCAATGTTGACAATTTTTCCCCCCATACGAGTAATGCGACGCATTTCTTCGTTCATGCGGTTGTAGGGAACGTTGATAAACACGCTGCCGCTACGGCGAATGGGATAGGTGTTTTGGTCGTTGTCTTCGTTTTGACGTAACCCTACCACCTCGTAGCGGAACATGCGGTTTTCCGAGGGAGACATTCCCATTCTGCCAACTGATGCTGCACCAAGCATATTTTGTCAATCTCCGATGCTGGTTAAGGAATGTTTTCAAAAAGCTGCCCTGTTGTCGTGACAGGCGCTAAAGGCGCGATGCCGAGCGCCTCAGAACGAATCTTGTAGGCAGCAACTACGCTGGAATATGGGCCATCCACTGGCAAAATCAAAGATAAAAGATAAAGGCTACAAGAGACGAAGGGTGACTCCGTCACTTCAACCCCTATCTCCTATCTTTCATTTTACTAGGAAACCAGTCCCACCGGTAGCGTGCCTCCGGCCTCGGCTGCCCAAATTACTGTTTTGTTTTTTGTTTTTTTGAGATTAAGCTCTGGTGACGCTGGCAATCTTTCCGCCTTGGCGCAGAACTTGCTGCATTTTGTTGGATAGCTGTTCGTAAGGAACGTACAAAACTCGGCTGCTGCGACGGGTAGCCAACTTGCCACCACCAGAGCGGGTGTCTACAATTTCCACGCGGTACATGCGGCTATCGGTAGACATGCCCACCGAACCGCCCAAAGCTTGGGTCGGCAGGTCTTGCGCGTTGGGGCGATAGCTCCAGCCAGTGAGGTTGCCGGAAGGTGCCACCACAGGAGCGGGACGGTTTAACGCCAAATCCCGCGCCAACCGCGTCCGTTTGCCTTCTAGCTGGGAATTGTCGCTGTTGGCATAGCCGCGATACAGGCGGAACATGCGGGTAAACCCAACCGTTTTTTGACTGGTTTGGGTGTTGAAACCGCGGTAGTAAGGAACGATGTTGTCACCGAAGTTTTCTATATATTCGCTGGAATCGATGTAAGAATCAATTTCGGCATCGAATCCTTGGTTTTGATAGAGGTCGAGATGTTCGATGACTTCCGACTCGTCGTACGGGGCACGACCCAACAAGTGTTTGTAGTTGAGTTCGATGACCCGGGTTTGGAAGTTGCCGTACAGGAATTTCTCCTTGTACAGCTCCGATTTCGCCACGCTGCGCACAAACTCGCGTACGGAGATGGTGCCGTTGCGTAGCAAAGATTCGGCGCTGGTGAGTCGTTGGGACTCCATGACGTAGTCGTTGCCCAGAACTTGGCGGTAAACGGCGCGAATCACCGCTTCTACGTCATCTAAATTACGTAGTTCTACCTGGAAACCTTCGTCAAAGGCAGAAGTGCCCAACCGAGGTGCTGCTGCAGTAATAGCCACAGTAAACTACTACCTCCTAAATGGGTTATATTACTTGACAATGTTCGACTTCATTTGGATTGGGGAGAGGGGGATAATTGCCCTCAAACTCCGCAAAACGCGGGGAACGTTCGCCTCGCTAAAGTGAGCGATCGGCACATTTCCAGCACACTGGCTTTTGTCAACCACTTGGACCTATCTAATGCTGCAATTGACGGGCTTGGGGCTGGCGACGCACCCCAAGGTAGGAACTTTGGCACTTACCGATAACGTAGTTGACGAACAGAGGCTGGAGCAACCGAACCATCATCAACCAGAGTGTCAGTTCATCTCCAGTGATTTGGTTCGTCCTTGTTGCCACGAATTTCCACCGAATCCTACAAAATTGCCCGGTCAGGTGTACCGATGCCAGCTTCAAACCAGCACCCGCATACCTCACCGGGCAAGCACTATCTGCTTTCTTAGCTGAGAGCGTTAATGGCGTAGTCGATGTAGGTGTTGGCTTCGTTGGCTGCCTGGCCGCTCAAGCCGTGGTTGGCTTTGATGTACTTGAGAGCTTCGATGTACCAGCTGGGGGAAAGTTCAAAAGTGGCATTGATTTCTGCCAAGCCGGCAATCAAGTATTCGTCCATGGGACCGGTGCCGCCGGCTACCAAGCAGTAGGTGACCATACGCAGGTAGTAGCCGATGTCGCGGGAGCACTTGGCTTTGCCTTCCGGGGTGGAAGCATACTGGGGCCCTTGCATTTGGGTAGTGTAAGGGAACTTGTTGTAAACGGCTTGGGCAGCCCCATCGATTAAGCGTTGGGAGTTTTGCGTCAAGGTGCGGGCAGCTTCCAAGCTGGCCATGGCCCGGTCAAAACGTCCGTTGGCAGCTTGCAGTTCGCTGTTGCTCAGGAAACGTCCTTGGGTATCTGCGGCTGCGATCGCTTCGGTAATTGGGGTTTTCATTGTGAATCTTTCTCCCTAATTTGTCCTGTGGTTTTCTAGTGGTTTTGTTTAAAACGAGCAATTCAAGCGAATTGGATTTGGCGCAACAAACGCCAAGGGTAGAAAAGGTTCGCGATTAGCCTACAGCAGCGGCAGCGCGATCGAAGTAACCGGCTACTTCAGAAACCAGGGCACTGCAATCCCCAGGAGTGATGCCGGCAGGATCGTTGATCATTTCCACGGCGGCATCTTTCATTTTTTGCACGCCTACGGCCACGGAAGCTCCGGGTACGCCCAAAGCTTGGTAGGTTTCGCGCAAGCCGTTCAAGCAACGATCGTCGAGAACGCTAGCATCACCAGCTAGGGTGGCATAGGTGACGTAGCGCAAGATGATTTCCATGTCGCGCAAGCAAGCAGCCATGCGGCGGTTGGTGTAAGCATTGCCGCCGGGTTGGATCAGTTGGGGTTGCTCGGCAAACAAGGCGCGAGCGGCGTTGGCAACAATGGTGGAGCTGTTGGAGGTCATGCGGTTAACAGCATCCAAACGTTTGTTGCTTTCTTTCACCATGTTGGTGAGAGCGTCCATGGTGGAGTCGCTGAGGAATTCACCGCGAGCATCCGCTTGAGAAACAACCCTAGTAAATGCGTCTAGCATGGAATAAATCTCCTTCTTCTTTTCTGGGGTACAGCTTCGATATCAAACTGGTTTTGATGGGCGGTTTGGTAGTCACAGGCAAAAGCCCCATCTACCAACAATCCCAGCACTGCTTAGGGAATTTCCTTAAAGGCACCGTGAAGGAATATCAAATCCGACTAGCTACCTTTAAGAATTCTGAGAGAGGAAGTTCTTGGGCGAACTCTCCTACCAGCTTTTGTCGATCGTTGGTGGTAGTAGGCTTTTGCTTTCTTTGTTTTACCCTACCAGGTATTTTTTATACAATGCTGAAGCGGTTTTTTTTATTACAGTTTATTAAATAACCTATCGTTGCCCTTACAATGCGAAACCTTTATTTGTAGCGGCTTTCAGGGTCTTGCTCGCAACATTTCTTTACATTAGGGGCACTCGATCTTTTCTCCCTGCACCGATCGAGCGGGAACGCTTCCTAGGTCCTTGCTAGATGCTATTGCCGATAGAATCACGATTTGAAAGCTTCTTTTCCCGAAGATCTTGGTTAACCAGATGGTTTCGATCTTGTTAACTAGTGTTAAGTTACAATTTGTTTACACCGATTTTTTCCGGTGGAAAACCATTTTCCCTTCCCCATTTGTTAAGTAGAATTGCTTAAAAAAAATCCCCGTCCAGAGAACTTTCTCAAGTTCGGGGATCGCCAAATCCCTCCCTCCCCCACCCGAGTCTATTGAACTAGATCTCCTTTCAAAAAAAACGCCATACCATGCCGACAGGAAAGGTTATGCCGGTTCCAAAGGTGCCATGGTGAGACCAGCACGCCGCAGCTGCATGTGGTAGAGTTCCGCCTGTTCCAGGGGACCAACCCAAACCGTGGCTTGACCTTCATAGTGAACTTGGTTGGTCAGTTCCCAAGCGCGATCGCTACTCATATCGGGAATATACTTCATCAAACATTCCGCCACATGCTGAAACGTATTGAAATCATCGTTGAGTACAATCACCTTATAATCGGGATAGTATTTGGTCTTGGTTTGACCGGTTTTTTCTGGAGCTACCGTTGGTGCCGTCGTCATGCCAACCATAGTTGGTAATCTCCTCCTATAGAAAATCTTGATAAAAACATTATTGACATTAGTGACAGTTTACCTGCCCCGAGCGATCGCGTCAGCCAAGCAGCAACCAATCACAAGTCGAAATTGCCGAACTAACGCCAATCTTGCCAATCTTGATTGAAAATCGACGTATCCGGGAACGCAATGGGATTGCCCCGTGTTCGCAAACGCCCCTGCAAAGCCTCCAACATCGGTTCCCGCCGCGGCAAATCGTCCACCAATTCCACCGGCAAAATCTCCCGTTGCAAAGCAAACACCACCGTATTGCCCACAGCCGCACCCACCGACCATTCAAAAGAATGCACCCGGTAAGCCGCCGCCGCCACGTGACTAGTCGCAATACTTTTCCCAGCCACCAAAAAATTATCGAACTGTTGGGGAATCGTCGCCCGTAAAGGAATTTGAAACGGATACGCCGCCCCCGCACCAAATCGTTCCCCAGGACGTTCAAAATTGCCCGGTGCTTCGGGTGGATGCATCCCCATACAAGGATGAAAATCAATCGCATAGTGAGCAATTCCCACCGCATCCGGATAAATCCGCGATCGCGATCGCTGCAAACGCGGTTGTGGTCCGTCAGCACGAATCGCCTGCAGCGTATCCACCCCCGCAATTTCCGTCCACAGACCTTCGTACTCCGCCGGCGTAAGATTCAAGCGATACCAATCCTGTTGAAAATTTTGCCGGGAAATATCCACCTCCCAAACCGTAAACCCTTCCGGATAAGCCGGATAGGAACGTCCAATAATGCGACGCGCCTCCCGAATGTAGGGATATTTCGACAACCCATGTGCGGTTCCCATGGGCGAATCGTACCCCTGCAAGTAGCGATAGTTGGGATGGGGTTCTTTCACCCCGGCACCCAACTGAGAATCCGTTTCCCCGCGTACCAACCAATAGAAAAATCCCCGCGCCAGCTCTTCCGCCGCCGCCAACGTTTCCACACGCAATCCCCCCATCCAACCACCAGGTTCTAATTGACCTTGGGCTTGCAACTGTTCCCGGGTATAAATCAAATTATCGCGGCGAGTTCCCGGACGATAATCGTTACCCCAGGTCCAATTTTGCATGGAAATATCCCCAACATGGATGGGATAGTCGCGAATATTGCTCGGTAGCGGTTTGTCTGGTTTGGCACTGTGAATGCGTCGGTAGGTAAACACCAGAGAAAAATCCGCCAAACGTTCCAACTCGTAGCTGTAATAAGGCTGGTAGCGATCGTAAAAATCCGGTTTGGTATGGGATGGCGGTTCTTGGGTGGCCTCCATAGCAAACGTGTAGGTAAAACCTTGGGTACAATAGCGATCGCCGTGACGAGTTGATGCCGAGGGTTCCCAAGCCGAACGCGGGTCAATCCCCAAACGGTAGGGAACATCGGCCAGAGCAATCAATTCTCCTGTTTCCGTGGCATCCACCACATACCAGTTGGGACCATCGTTGTTTTCTGTTTCCGCCGCTGGGGGATGCAGGCGAATCATGGTTTTGGTAAAATTTTCCGAATCTTGATAGCGGTAGGCTTCCGTAATAGTTTCGGATAGAGGTTTGGTATTCAAAGGCGGCGCATCAGCAGCACTTTGATGCTGGATCGCGATCGCAGATGTTAAAAAATTTCCCGGTTCATTTTTCCGGAGTTCTTTCACCACCGTATTCGGGAACCAGTGTAGCCTTCCTTCTCCCCGTTGTTCGGCATCGCGCAGCATTTGCTGGAGAATGTGGTGGGCATCTCGGGGCAGAAAACAAGACTCGCTCACCCAGCATTTTCCCGGATTGAGGCGATCGTAAAAATCTTCAATCCGCTGGCGCAGCTCCAAGTATCCCCGGGGAAAAAACAAACGACGGCGTTGGGTAGGGCGTTCGTCCAGTGCGGCAGTGCCTTGGGAAGAAATTTGACCCCCCAGCCAATCAGTAATATCGGTCAAACAAACCGTTTTGCCAGCGTGCAAACTTTCGTACGCCGTTGCCACGCCAGCCAAGCCAGCACCAGCTACCAAAATATCGCAAGCGACTTCTCGATCTGGCGTCGGTGTGGAGGTCGTTTGTGCTTGTGTCGTGGCAGAAACTCCCGAGAGACAAAAAAATAAAAAACCGGCTGGTAAAAGAAAAACGCGCTTCATATGGGAAAACTTGCAGAACTCTTTTAAGATAATTTTTCAGGAAGCCAAAAAAAGCGTAAACGCTTGCACGCTTGTGCTTGGTAGCGTCATGCTGGTTAACTGATAGCATTGTGCATTAACGAGACGCAGTAAGGAAAGGCTGTATATGGATTTTCGCGCAACCGATACCTCGATTTTGAATTGGTCTGGAGACGCTCTGGCGATCGCGTTTCACGAAGAAGCCGTGAATGTCACTGGCGATGTAGCCAAGCTAGATGAAAAACTCTCTGGCGTTATCTCAGAACTGATTGAGGAAACCGAATTTAAGGGGTCTGCCGGGAGCAGTGCTGTCACCCGCGTCGGTGGTGGTAGCCAGATTCGTAAAATTATTGTACTGGGTTTGGGCAAAGCTGAAGACAGCCCCCTCGAAAATTGGCGTTTGGCTGCGGCAACCGCTGCTAAGGTGGCTCAAAAAGAACGCTGCAAAACCTTGGGTTTGGGGTTGAACCTTTGGAACAACGATGCGTCCAATACCACCCAAGCGATGGTGGAAGGCGTGGCGTTGGGATTGCATAAGGATACCCGCTTCAAATCCGACCCGGAAGAGAAGAAAAGTTTCTTGGAACAGGTGGATTTGTTGGGACTTTCCGGACAGGAAGACGCGATTCGTCGGGGGCAGCAAATTGCTTCTGGTGTGATTTTGGCGCGGGAGTTGGTATCGGCACCTGCCAATCAAGTTACGCCGGTGACTATGGCGGAAACAGCCCAACAACTGGCTTCCGAGTACGGTTTGTCTCTGGAAATTCTGGAAAAGGAAGATTGTGAGAAGCTGGGGATGGGGTCGTTTTTGGGTGTGGCACAAGCTTCGGACCTACCACCCAAGTTTGTGCACCTATCTTATCAACCCCAAGGAACGCCCCGCCGCAAAATTGCCATTGTTGGTAAGGGATTGACCTTTGATTCGGGTGGATTGAACCTCAAACCCTCCGGCAGCGGCATTGAAACCATGAAAATGGATATGGGAGGCGCGGCTACCACGTTTGGGACGGCAAAAGCGATCGCGCAGCTCCAACCAGATGTAGAAGTCCATTTTATCTCTGCCGTGACGGAAAATATGATTAGTGGTCGCGCCATGCGTCCGGGGGATATCCTTACGGCTTCCAACGGCAAAACCATTGAAGTGAACAATACCGATGCGGAAGGTCGTTTGACTCTGGCAGATGCTTTGGTCTACACCGAAAAGCTAGAAGTAGATGCAATTGTAGATTTAGCGACTTTGACAGGTGCTTGCCTCATTGCTTTGGGAGAAGATATTGCTGGATTTTGGAGTAATGACGACACTCTCGCGGAACAGTTGCGGCAAGCGGCTAGCAATGCTGGGGAGAAACTTTGGCAAATGCCTTTGGAAGAGAAATATTTTGAAGGCATGAAGTCGCCAATTGCCGATATGAAAAATGCCGGACCCCGTGCTGGCGGCGCGATTACAGCTGCGTTGTTCTTGAAGCAGTTTGTGGAGAAAACCCCTTGGGCACATATTGACATTGCTGGGGCAGCTTGGACGGATAAGGAAAAAGAGTACACGGGCGCTGGCGGCACTGGATACGGTGTCCGCACGTTGGTTAACTGGATTCTGTCCAAGTGAATAATCGGGAGAGACTTTCATAAGCTCCTAGTTCGGCAAATTCCACCAAATCCGCGCTACGATTTCCCGAAATTCGATCGCATGGAGCGTGGTTTTGGGATTGGGTTGGCGGAAAAGGGATTTGGTATAGCCAGACAAATGAAATTGATTGGTTTTTGGGGGTGGATATCGTTCGCCCCTATTTTTTTGATGGGGGATGGTGGCTTCACTGGTCCTCCTATTTCTTTAATAGTTTGCAAGAGATAATAGCGACATTTTTGTGGTGGCGCAACGCGTGATTATCGGTGTTTCTTAAAACACCCATACCTACCAGAAAAATTTGACAATTTTGGATAATTCCCGAAAATTATTATTTTTCAGAAATGGTATTAGCAAGTTCCCAACTCGAATTGTGCCACCGTATTTCTACTTAATTATTTTCTTGGTTTTACTAATATCTACGTATTATCACTGGAAAACTTCCGTACAATTGCTTAAAATTCATAAGAAAAAATCGATCTTGCTGTCAATATTGATATTTTAAAAAGCTCTATATGTAGGTACTGTAGCATTTTCCTAGGGGCTGGGAAAGTAATTTCCTAGTTGATTTCTGGTAAAACTTTATAAAACATCGATACCCTGCCGAGAAATTTAAATCTTTGGTAAACTCTGATGAAATCCCTTGAGGTTTTACATTGCTAAAGGCTATCTTGAGAGTTGGAAGACGTGGGGTGTTTTGGGGGAACGGTTTTTATAGACGAACTCAAGAAAAATATTTCCCCATGTAGATAGATACAAACAACGAAAGCATCGGTGGTGGCAAGCATCTCTATCCCAATAATCTGCTGCGTAGCTGTTGGCAGTTTCATGTACCAGAACTCGTTGAGTTTTCCTATTGTTTTCATGTCCGTCTTTCGTTCCAGACAACCCGTCGCAATCACCAGCCAGGAGAAATAATCATGACTGCAAGCCTTCAAAAATACATACTCGGCGCTTCTGCTATTGTAGGAATTGGCGCGATCGCTGCTACCCCTGCTGCTGCCGCTAGCCTCAGCAACGTTCAAATGTTCGGCGGCGACTATCAAACTTATACAGAAGATGATGTCTACAGGAGGGACGAACAGGCAGCAGTTAATGCCTTGACGGATAGCGATCGCTATACCAACGTAGAGTTAAATTCTGCCAACGAATATTTGAGCGACAACGTAACTGGCTTTACTGGCCAGCTAGGCTCCCAATCCGTTACAGTTGAAGGCATTACAGACCAAGATTGGAATAATGGTCTACGACAGCAGTGGTTGGGTGACTTTAAGACAGCATACAAGGCATTAGACACCTCTGTTGTGATTGATACTTTATTTGGTTCATTTCCTTTGAATTTTGCTGATACTGTTGCAGCTTCCTTAGAAAATCGTTCTGGCGATCCGAACGTTGCCAGTATGACCAAAGATAATGCAACTGGAGAAATCAGTTTGGACTTAATTGGTCACTATAATATTTGGGATACACCTTGGATGAGCAATGTATATGCGAACTTTGGTGATACAATAGAGCCACTTAAAGAAGCAGTTCCTACGCTCCAAATCAGCGAAATTGCTAAAGTAACCGTTGATGGTGAGGTGTCCTATGCCTACAGTTTCTCGGCTGAGGAAACCGGTGTATTGGCGGTAGATGCGGCAGATAACGATACTTCCTCCCATACGGGACGTTATACTTGGACAACTCAAGGAACTGTGGAACCGAGTCGCGCTCAAGTTCCCGAGCCTTCTGCAATTTTAGGATTAACAGCTCTTAGCGGTTTGCTGGTCTTTGCCAAAAGAAAAACTGCGTAAAGTTGTCGCATTTGCAAATGGGGTCAACCCCCATTTGTCCCCTACGAACCATCAAAAACCATAAAATAAAGCGATCGCACCTCTTGTAGCAAGGGAAGCGCGATCGCTTTTTGTGGAGAAGTGGAGCCGAGCAGAATCGAACTGCTGTCCAGACAGGTTATTAACCCTTCGCTCCTTCACAGGCTTAGCCCTTCTGACCCTCAGGGCGGGAGCCATCCTTTATCCCGGCATGGCTGGGATCTCTGGTTTAGTTTCTTTGCTAGCTAACAGACCAGAGACCGTTAGCTAGCGCATCCGTTGGGTTTTACCCGTAGCCCTTAACGGAGTCAGACTACGAGTGCTCGCACCTGTATCTAGGTTTTAGGCAACAGTGGCTGCCTTGCGAGCGAAAGGAACGATGTTGTTCGCACTTACATTTTATGAACCTTTGATTTACGAGAGGAGGTTCGCTCTCGGCCTGCATCACGAAGTGGCTTTTGCCTGCCTGTCGAAACCATTACGGCCCCATGTGGCTAGGCAGCGTGCGGCATCGTTCCCCGTTCGTTGTTTTCAATTTCATTATAACCAAATTTTCCAGTTTGCGATCGCATCAATCCCCGGAATTGGACGTTTTTGGTGGCGAAAATGCCGAAAAATTTGAGTTCGGTCTTGCCGAAAGCGTTAGAACCTGCTTGGATAGAAACGAAAGCATCTCTATCATGGCTAAATTCAGCGAACCTTGAAACTACTTTGCCTGAGCAACGGTCACGGAGAAGACGCGATCGCCGTTCGGATCTTACAGCAACTGCAACAACACCCTCGCTGTCCGGAAATTGGCGCTTTGCCAATGGTAGGCGAAGGACAAGCCTATTCCCAACTGTCGGATGTTTCCATTGTGGGTCCGGTGCAGTCCATGCCATCGGGAGGCTTTGTTTACATGGACAGCAAACAGTTCTGGCGAGACATCCGCAGCGGTTTGCTGAAACTGACCTGGCAGCAATTTCGTGCCATGCGCCGCTGGGTTCGTCCCGATGGTGTGGTTTTGGCCGTTGGTGATATTTTACCGTTGCTGTTTGCTTGGTTGAGCGGCGTTCCCTATGTTTTTGTGGGTACGGCAAAATCGGAATACTACCTGCGCGACGAATCCGGTTGGCTGCAGCGAAAACAGTGGGGAAGCGATCGCTTGGCCAAATGGACCGGTTCGGTATATTTACCTTGGGAACGATTTCTCATGAAACGGCGTCGTTGTCGCGGTGTTTTTCCCCGGGATGGTCTGACCACGGAAATCTTACAAAAACATGGGGTACCTGCCTTAAATCTCGGCAATCCCATGATGGACAATTTACAACCCACCCAACTGCTTCCCAAAACCGCCGAAGAAATCGAAGAAATCGAAAAACAGCGATCGCTGACCTTAGCCTTGCTGCCGGGTTCGCGTCCTGCGGAAGCGCAAAACAACTGGAATACCATTCTCCAAGCCGTTACCTGTTTGCAAAGTGCTTGGGACGAACGACCGATTCTGTTTGTAGCCCCCATTGCGCCTGGTGTCAGTAGCGACGGTTTTCGGGAAATTTTAGATAATTTTGGTTGGACGGAAACTCCCGAGGCGAAAATTCCTTCTCCCTTAGAACCCAAAACCAAATGGGTCTACACCCAACAGAAAGCTACCTTAGTTTTAACCCCAGATGCCTACCAGGAATGTTTGTGGCTGGCAGATATTGCTATTGCCATGGCAGGAACCGCCACCGAACAGTTTGTGGGACTGGGAAAACCCGCCATTACTATTCCCGGGAAAGGACCACAGTTTACCCCTGCCTTTGCCGAAGCACAAAAACGCCTGTTGGGAGAATCTTTATTTTTCATCGAACAACCCAGCCAAGTGGTGTCTCTGGTGGTGGAGTTGCTGCAAGACCCGGATTGGTTGCAAGCTATTGCCGATAATGGTCGCCGTCGTATGGGAACCCCTGGTGCCAGCGATCGCATTGCTAGCTATTTGATGGAACATTTGGTGGTCGCGCCAACAACATAACCAAACAGCTACAATAGCCCATACAAACATTTGCAAAAAAAGGTTCCGTCAATATGGCATATCCTAAGTCTCCCTGGACTCTCAAAGGCTTTGTTGTCGGCACCCTCCATTGGATCGATTCGGCGGCGGTGCGATCGCTGCTACCGTCTGAATGCCAAATTGTAGAAATCTTGCCGGGAAAAACCCTAGCCAGCGTTTACCTGGCCAAATACGAAGCGGGTTCTGCTTTATCCTACAGCGAACTGATTGTCGCCCCCAGTTTGGTTCGCCATGGCGGCAAAGCAGGTGGTTGGATTTCTTATATTTATGTGGACCATCCCGACTCGGTAGCGGGGGGTCGAGAAATTTGGGGATTGCCCAAAGAAATGGCAGAATTTACGTGGGAAAAGGGAAATCCCTCCCAAGTGACCGTTCGCCAGGAAGGAACAACCCTGTTGCGTCTTGAGTACCGGCGGTCGTTGGGATATTTGCCCCTGCGAGCGCAGTTATATGGGTATAGTATTTTAGAACCAGCTTTATTGCGGTTTGCCATTCGCATGCGCGGTTGGATGGGGGGGACAGGCAGTAGGTTAGAAATTCCCGAGGAAAGTCCTTTGGCGACCTTGCCTTTGTCTCGGGGAAAACTAACCTATCGTTGCCCGATGGCACAGCTGACCGTTAGCGCACCGGAAAGCGTTGGTATCAGCCAGTTTATCCGCAAGCAGGCGATCGCGTTGTAACTCGCTAGTACCAAATTAGAGATTGGCGGCGCTGGCAAAAATGGGATTGCTTTCCTCTACCGAACTGGTTTGTAAAGGCAGTACGTCCAAAATATCTAATTGAGCGCAATATTTTAGATCTTCGTGGCGTTCCAATCCCAACAAGCGCCGGCCGTGGCTGGAAAGCTCCATCAGACGCAGGAGTTGGTTTTGCCATTGAAAATATAACGTGTGCGCCGCGATCGCTTCGTCGTTGCCAGCCACATCGGCGAGGGTGGCTTGGGTCGTCTGCAGCCAACCATCAATAATTGCACCGGCACAAACCGTATCTTCTAGGGAATAGCTGCCTTCCCAGCCAGAACCGACAATCCACAAAGTTTCCGGTTGTTTTTGCACCAGATAGTCCACCACCACTTGCCGGTTAACCAAAGCCGCAGCCACAGCCACCGGAGCAGCTTTGATTTTTTGTAAAGCACGGGTACCGTTGGTGGTACTCAGAAAAATTTTCCGTCCGCTCACCTTTTCCGGCGTACAATCGAGGGGAGAATTTCCCATCTCGCAATCAGAAACTTGCTTGCCACCGCGTTCGCCAGCGCGCAGCCGTTGGTTGGCGGGAACGGACTCGCTCGTTTCCATGAGTAGCTTGATATCGGAAAAAGCCTGTACGGACTTGGCACCAGCTGACAAAGCCGTTGTCATGGTGGTGGTGGCGCGCAAAACGTCCACCGCAACGGCGCAGTTGGGAACGGGTTCGGTGGGGGTAAGTTCGGGGGTATGATAAACAAATAATTGCACGAAAACCTCTCAATGATGAACGGCGATTTCCCAAAAAAACCTCATGGCATTTAGCGGCCCCTGCTACGACCGCAGTTAATTTTATATTTATTATGCCGATATGGGACATGCCGTCAAGTTGCTCTGTATTGGGGGGTGTCCCCAATTTTGAGAAATATTAAGTATTTCTTACGTATTTGTACTCAAGTTCTGGAAATTGAGTTATCGTAATCGGTTGAAGTCAATATAGCGGTGGGAAAGCAATCGTCAAGCCTCCTGGTTGTAAGACCTGCGGAGAAACTGGCAGAATCACGCCATACCAGGGTGCGATCGCAAATGGGGATGGGTTGTTCTTATAACTGGCAGGTTGTGGGTGGAGAAATGTGCCTCAAAATCAATTTGCTTTTTTCCGCTCTTATTCCGGATAATTACGGATGTTTAAACCGTCTCGCCAAAGCTAAGCTAAAAGAGTTATCGTTGGAGGCCTCGACGACAACCACGCCTGCGGAAGTTCCCCATTGATAGCAGCAGCTAAAGACGCGATCGCCAAATTCAGATTGCATAGCTCTGGCTACATAGGGAACTAAGTACAACCGACAACAACCATCCCCCGGAATACCAAGCGATCGCCAACCGTAAAACAGCGGTTGCCCAACCAAGCAAGTCAGCCCACCCGGCTAAAGTACAGGGGCTTCATGCCTCCAGCTTCAGGTAGCCGATCGGCCCTTCGCCCTTTGGGGCGACGTTTTTAGGGTCATGGCACCTACAAATGCTTTCGGTGTTTGTAGCTTTGCCGTTAACGGTTAAACCGCCCTACCAGGGGTCAGGCCGTGCCGTTAGCTCCACCAGCCCGAAAAACATCGGCGAGGAAAACATAACGCTGTGCCAGGTAGGCGATTCCGGCTAGAACACCGAAAGAGCGGAAACTGCACCTCTTTCTGGTGGGGAAGGCGACTTTAGTCGCCGTTCGTTTTTCCTCCCGGCGCTAAAGCGACAGGGCTTGCAAACGTATCGAAGATTTTCCGTGACATCGGTCTCACCGAACATAGGTGCGGGTATGGGTTAGCTCTTTGTTTGGTTGTATATGCGGGCACTTTAAGCTCAAACAATTCCCAGACCGGACTCCTGTCAAGTCTTGGGAAGTTGGAATAGGCGAAAGGTTCGGGCTGTCTGGTTGTGGCAAGTATCTTTCCCATTCGCTATGATAGAGTCTCTGTTTGGGATGTCATCTTTTATGATTCACTCCCCACAGGAGCAGCAACCATCAGATGCGAACCTGCTCTACCAACGGATTTGTTCGACAATCGTGCATTCACTCGATGCAGGTTCCTTGCTACCCGCCATCACGGAAATCGTGGGGAAGTGGTTTGGGGCGGATATATGTTTACTTGGTGTGGCATCTAAATCAAATTGGAAGGCAAGTACCTTAGGTGCTGCCGATAGCGAACGGGAAATTCAACCAATATATACCTATACTTCCTCACCAGTTGATGAGTCGGATTTTCCCGATCTAACAACTTGGCAAACCCCCATGCAGGAAGATCCTTTGGTGGTATGCGACTTGCAACAGTTGCAGCAGCAGTACCAGGAGAAATTTGCCAAGACAGGTCAATCTTTTCCTAGGGGGATTTTAGCAACCAAAACTCAATTTCAAGGGCAGGAAAACGGGGTGGTGGTCCTTATGAAGTTTCAACCATATTCCTGGAAAGACGAGGAAATTGATTCGCTGAAAATGGCCGCCGATCGCATCGCCATTGCCATTTTCCAGATGCAAGTGCAGCGGCAGACAACGATAACTACCCAATATCAATCGATTATTGCCGATCTGACCAAAGCCGTGCATAACTCTTGGCAACTAGAAGATATTTTCCAGCTGGCTATAGAAGGCGTCCTCAAAGTTTTGCAGATGGAGCAGGGAGAGGTCTTGCTGCTCAAATATACGACCCCGCAGCTATCGACAGTTCGCCACGGTTCGGAAGCTGCTGGCATTCAAGATCCAGCTTTCCCAACGGTAGAAGCGCCACAACCATCCATGCCGCAAAGCAAAGCCACCGTGGTTGGTTCGCAATCCAGCCGCCAAAAAGATCGAACTTGGGTGGATACCAGCTTTACCGCTTCCGATTGTTACTGGTGCCAGCAAGCGTATCGCCAAGCACCAGAAGTTTTAGCGATCGCCGACCAACGTCCCATTTTACGCAACCATCCCCAGCGCCGCATCGCTCCCATTTTCAATCCTCACGAGTTTCCGGCTTTGGCATTGGTTCCCTTGGTGGGAGCGCAAAACGAAGACAACCGCAAACATCCCTCGGTTTTAGGCTTCATGGCGCTACAACATGCCGAACCCAGAGGTTGGCGAACCGATGAATTGGATTTCCTGCAACTCATTGCCGCGCAGTTGAGTACCGCCATTATTCACAATCAAACCCTCACTTCCGTACAAGCTTTGGTGGAAAAACGCACAGCGCAATTGCAGCGCAGCTTGGAAGTACAAGCCAAACTGTACGAACAAACTCGCAAGCAAGTAGACCAACTGCGACGCCTCAATCAACTGAAAGACGAGTTCGTAGACACCATGTCTCACGAACTGAAAACGCCGCTGACCAGCATGCAACTGGCGATTCGTATGCTACGCCAACCCAACCTACCACCAGAACGGCAAGCCTTGTATCTGGATATTTTAGAAAAACAGTGCCACCAAGAGTCCAAATTGGTCAACGATGTCTTGACCCTGCAACGGTACGAATCCCAACAAGTAGAACTGCAAAATTTGCAGTGGGTGGATCTAGCTAGTACTTTGCAAGAAGAAGCAGCGGAGTTCCAGCAAAAGTGGCAGCAAAAAGGCTTGAACTTAGATGTAGCCATCTCGCCAAATCCCCTTTATTTGCATACGGAAGCAGAAAATTTCCAGCGCATTCTCAGCGAATTGTTGGTCAACGCCGGTAAATATTCCGATAAAAACACCACTGCCGAACTTAAAGTGAGTTCCCAGATGCAAGACGGTACCGAACAGGTGGTTTTGCAGGTGACCAACTACGGCGATGGGATTGCGGAAGAAGATTTACCGCATATTTTTGAGAAATTCCGCCGCGGTCAGGGAGTAACCCAGCAAGCCGTTGCCGGAACGGGGTTGGGGTTGACTCTGGTAAAATGCTTGGTCGAACATCTCGATGGCAGCATTACTGTTAGCAGTTCCCCTTGCCAAGACCAAAGCGAACAGTGGCAAACTTGTTTTACGGTGACTTTACCGCAGTTACGAGAAAAACGCTAAAGCCAATTGGATGGATGTCTCTAGCTTCCAAAGTTTGTACAGTGTAGAGTGGTAGATTGGTTAACATGTACGCAGATATCTCGTGGTGAAGCCTCTACACTGGCAAAAAACGAAATACGCTCCTCTGGCGCGCCAAGCGGAAATTTTCTCGGCTGCCGCCAAGTTTCTGTTTTTCCTGTGGTCGGATAGCAAACTGGGAAGAAATTCAGTAGCGCGCAAAAAACAGCGATCGCAGTGGCTGGTGCAAAAGCTGCTGGATTTGGGACCTACTTTTATTAAAATCGGACAGGCTTTATCTACCCGCGCCGATTTGCTGCCACGGGAGTATGTGGAAGCGTTGGGGGGATTGCAGGATAAGGTTCCTCCTTTTCCCGCCGAAGAAGCGATCGCGTTGGTAGAAACGGAATTAGGCAGTTCCATTTACTCTTTATACCGCGAATTCGACCATTTTCCCATCGCTGCCGCCAGTTTGGGTCAAGTTCACAAAGCCAAACTACACACCGGCGAAGATGTGGTGGTCAAAGTTCAGCGACCCGGCTTGGAACGTTTGTTTCAACTAGATTTTCAAGCCTTGGGGAAATTGGTACGTTTTTGCCACCGCTACCTGCGATGGACCCGACAGTACAATCTAGAAGGCATTTACAACGAATTTTTTAACATTCTCTACCAAGAAATCGATTATATTCAAGAAGGTAGAAACGAAGAACGCTTTGCCGAGAATTTCCGCGACTACGAAGGGGTCATCGTTCCCAGAGTATACTGGCGCTATACTACCACTAAAGTTCTCACGGTGGAATATATCCCCGGCATCAAAGTAGACGACCGCAAAACTATAGAAGACTGCGGGTTAGACCCAGCCAAAATCAATCAAATTGGCATTAGCTGCTATCTAAAACAGCTTTTGGTGGATGGTTTTTTCCAAGCGGACCCCCATCCGGGAAATTTAGCCATCCATCCCGAAACCGGTAGCATTATTTTCTACGATTTTGGCATGTTAATTGAGGTGAATCCCCTCAACAAACAGGAAATGCTGCGAACCCTGTTTGCGGTTTTGCGGAAAGATACCAACGAAGTGGTGGATACGTTGGTGGCGATGGGATTGTTGGAACCCATGGGGGATATGAAACCGGTACGGCGATTGGTGGCGTTTTTGTTGGATAAATTTACGGAAAAACCGGTGGATTTTCAAGCTTTTGGGGAAATTAAACAGGAATTGTATGTCATGTTTGAAAAGCAGCCTTTCCGCCTGCCACCGGAGATGACGTATATTTTAAAAGCGTTAACTACGTTGGATGGCATTGCGCGATCGCTGGATCCGAAATACAATTTGGTCGCTGCAGCCAAACCATTTATTAAAAGTTTAACGGGAATTCCCAACACTGGAAAAACCGGCAGCAATTTGGTACGGGAAGTTGCTATCCAAACCAGAGATTTTGTTCGGTCTCGCTTCAACCAACCCAGCAAAGCCGAAATTATATTCCAGCATTTGGATCAACGCATTCAGCAGGGAGAATGGGAATTGCAAGTACGTTCCATTGAAAGCGATCGCGCTTTAAAACGCCTCAACTTAGCCATCAAAAGTTTAATTTATACTGGTATTGCTGGCTTTACCTTTTTGGTCGGTGCCTTTTTAACCATGCAATCCTTGCCATCTTGGGCAATTTTTGCCTTTGTTATTGCTGGTGTTTTTACTGTTATTTTAATACGAAATTTGAGTACATTGGCTATGCGAGAACGAATGGATAAAATGGTAGAAAAATAATACGAATATAGAAAAAAAGAATTTTATCGCATGGAAAATGCCCATACCAAATTTTCTTGTTATTGCTGGTATGCTTCCTATTATTTTAATAACAAATTCTGTAGGGTGGGCAATGCCCACCCTACCGATCTACTTATTTA
>NZ_LNDC01000047.1 GCF_001870905.1 Geitlerinema sp. PCC 9228 | reverse complement strand
GATTTTGACGGCGGCTAAAGCCGCACGGGTCGCTTTTCATCCCTGCTTTAAAAAGTCAGGGCTTTCAAGCTCCCGATTCATGCTCTTGACACTCTCACGAATAGAATTCGTAAGTATAGCTTCGCTCGTGCCAACGATGGCCAGCTGTTGTGTCCAAAAAAGACAGGAAAATCCCTAGCGGGTTACAATTGGGACACTAGGGAACCAATCGTTGTTCGCTTCCGGCTCAAGCGCAGGATTCGTGGCTGGAATTGTCGCCAGTAAAGCTCGGCCAGCCACAGTTTTCCAGTGGTAAAAAACCAGCAGCACAATGGTTATCCCTCACCGAGCCGCAGGGGCAACAGCTAGTGCCAATCTCCATCCATTCAGGGCGACATTGGCTTTTTTCTTTCCCCGATTCGGCAAACAGAGCATTGGGCGATCGCAAGGAGAGTACTGTCCCCCATGCAGGGAAACTTAAACGAAATTGATATTCGCAGTATCTTGCAGCTAATTGAATTGGGTCAACGGACCGGCGAACTCCTCGTGGAAGCGCACTCTTTACGCATCCAACCGACGACGCGCTTGGACTCCAAGTTCCAAGGGCAATCCTGGTTTGTATTCTTTCTCAACGGTCAGATTGTTTACGCCACTGATAGCAACAGCAATCTATCGCGCCTGCGGGACTACTTGCGCCGCTACCGAGCCGACCGTGCCCTCGAACGTCTGGCTGCTCCTGCTCTTGGGTCCACCAATGCTCTAGAATACGGGTACTTATGGGTCTTATTAGAAAATAAAATCATTACCCCAGAACAGGGACGCAGCATCTTAAAAAATATGATCCACGAAACCATTTTCGATCTGCTGAGCTTGCATCAGGGGTCCTTTATTTTTGAAATGGGATCGGCTCTGGCACCGCAACTAACCACTCTGGAAGTGGGGCCGCTGGTGACCAAAATCATGAAACAGGTACAGGAGTGGAAGAAATTTCATCCCTACATCACCTCTCCCAATCAATGCCCCACCATTGCCGATCCGGAAAAGCTGCGCTCTAGCCTACCAGCGAGTACCTACAACGCCCTCAGTCGCTGGGCCAACGGCAAAACCTCCATCCGGCAAATTGCCCGCTACCTCAGCCGCGATATTTTGGTGGTAGCCAAAGCCATTCACCAATACGTGCAAAATGGTTCCGTACAGCTGTCTCCCCCTTCCTCGGAACTGCAGCTACCCAGTTCGCGCAAACTCACCCCATCCAATACCGCCTCCCATCCTCCCCACGTAGCTTGTATTGACGACGAAATGACCGTGGGCAAGTCGGTGGAAATGATGCTCCACAAGTACGGCTACCAGGTAAGCTCGATTTACCATCCTTTGGAAGACTTTCCCCGTTTGTTTCGGCTCAACCCGGATTTGGTTCTGTGCGATATTGCCATGCCGGAGCTGGATGGGTACGAACTGTGTGCTATGATGCGGCAAACCCATGTATTTCGCCACACCCCCATTGTGATGCTAACCGGCAAAGACGGCTTTATCGATCGCTTGAAAGCTCGCATGGTTGGTTCCGACGACTTTTTGTCCAAACCCTTCGGCGAAAACGAACTGCTGATGTTGGTAGAACAGTATATCGGTCCCGGCGATCGCAACCGGCAAGAACCGGAACCCAGCACCCAAGACAACCAACCCCAGCGCTAAAACCAGGGGCAGCGATGGTTCGGCGAGGGAGAAGACAGAATTGTTATGGTAGAAAAGAGAATGGAAAATGGGGAAGTCTGTGGCAAAAAACAGCTCTAACGCTACTGAAAAGCTATAAACTAGGCAATAGAATATAGCATCGTCCCTACTGGCCACCTACCGAATCTAGCGCCATGCGATGCGGTGCTTCCCCCTAGGGAAACCTTTTCCCTAGTCCTTCACCGCTCGGAAAATGGGTCAAGTTTTGATAGGCTGTGCAGCGTAGTGCCATTGGTAGCTTGTGTCTGTAAAGGCAGTAGGACAAGTCCTTTTCCAGTCGGGAAGGCTTGGCGATCGCTTGCTATCCGGCCATTTCGCGTGTTCCTTCCCTGCTCCCAAAGCGCGTAGGAACATTTCTTTCCTTTTTTCTTCGTTCCTCAAATCCTTACCATTGGCAGGGGAACCGGCGGTAAATTCTAACCGCACTTTCGTTTGTACCCGCCCTGCTGCAAAGCGGGTGTCCAACCATCCCAGGAAGTTCCCATGAGTAAAGTTCTGGTCGTGGAAGACAGCGTCACTCAGCGAGAAATGATCTCTAGCCTCCTGCGGGAAAGTGGGTTAAGCGTAGCAGAAGCCGGCGACGGCGTCGAAGCTTTGGAGAAAATCCAACAATCCAGTCCCGATCTAGTGGTTCTCGATATTGTCATGCCCCGCATGAATGGTTACGAACTGTGTCGGCGACTCAAAGCCGATGCCGAAACCAAGCACGTTCCCATTGTTATGTGTTCTTCTAAAGGAGAAGAATTTGACCGCTACTGGGGCATGAAACAAGGTGCCGATGCTTATATTGCCAAACCGTTTCAGCCCACCGAATTGGTGGGAACGGTCAAGCAGCTCCTACGCGGCTAAGGGGATTCCCCGACTGTTCGCCCCAGACCCCGTTGTTCCTTGGCCCCCAAACGAAAAAAACGAGATCCTCCCATGGTAGGCAATTCAGACTTTGAAACCGGTTCCGGTCCCGATCAAGACCCGGAATTTCAAGAACTAGAAACCCCAGAAGGGGAGTTACATCTGCGGTTTTATATTCAATCCAACAATGAATTTGCAATTCCCGCCACCGGTATCAAAGAAGTGATTGCCCAATCTCCCGAAACCATCACCCCGATTCCCAATGTTTCGCCTTTATTATTGGGAACTCTAAACGTGCGTGGTCGCATCGTTTGGGTGGCCGATCTCGGTCAATTTCTTGGAGACGTTCATCCGCTCAAAATGGACAGGAGCGAAATCTCAGTGATCGCTGTAGAAGATCAAGACACTATACTAGGATTAGCCGTAGAAGGCATTGTAGGCATGGCCTGGTTGGATTTGGAACAACTACAAGCTCCCCAAAGCGCTCCAGATAGTATGGCACCCTTCGTCAAAGGAGAGTGGACGATGGGCTCGGAAGAAGCTCCGCATCAAATTCGGTTGCTGGATCAAGTAAGCATCCTACGTTCGGCGCGTTGGGCAGCATAAACAGACCGCAGCCATCAGGGGTCAGGCTTCGCAAACGACGAACCACACCATGCACAGGCAACTGACTGACCAGGAGGAGGCAAATGGCACCAAGCATGGACTACACCCAAGCATACGAGCGCGCGCAAACTGCCTACATGGATGGGGAATATGAAGCGGCCGCCCATGCAATCAACCAGTTAATAATGGAATATCCAGAAGACCCTAGTGCTCGTCTCCTCTGCGGTCATATTTACTGTTACGGTCTGCAGGAATACGAAGTCGCCCTGGAACAGTATCAATATGTTTTGGAAAGTGCGAGCGATCCGGACTTGCTGGCCTTTGCTAATACTGGAATGAACGATGCTAGCAAGCAGCTCACAGCCGACGGAGAAATGGCGTCTGGGGCAGAGGCTGGTGACGATCGCTGTTCGGAAAGTAGCAATGCGCCTACGGAAGAAAATTCCCCAGAAGCTTTTGCCAACCAACAAACCCAGGTAGCCTCTTCCGAGACGCCAGCGCCCGCAGCCAGCAGCCAGCAGGAACCCACCCTGGCAGATGTGGATTTTGATATTGCCGATGAAAGCGATCGAGAGTCCCCTCTAAGCGAGCAAGCTCAACCAGATGTGGATCCCTTTGCGGTGGATATGGAGGCGCTGGGGGACGAGCAGCCAGAGATAACGGAGGAATCGGCAGCAAGCGACAATCCCTTCTCCAGTAACTTAATGGAGGAGGTAGATTCGCAGTTCTTTGATGAGGAAACCGCTTCGTTAGAAACCTCTGAGGAACCGGAAGCGTTACCAGCGGACAATCCATTTGCCGTGGCAGCGGATGCTGAAAGCAGCGAAGATGAAGAAGAGCTGGCTGGTGAGGAGGGAGAAGAAGGATTTCCCTTTGCTACCCCTGAGGCTGGGGCCTCCCCAGAGGGTTCTTCACAAGAGGAGCCCGAAAATCCGCTGATGAGCTTTGGCGATTTAGAACTGTCCGATAGCCAGACGGAAACTCCCGCCCCCTCTGCTCCCACTGGTGAAACCTCCAGGGCGGAAGAACCCCCCAGTAGCGATGAGATGGACGATTTTGCGGATTTGGGGGAAGACTTTTTTGGTGATGAGAGCGAATCTGGGGAGGAATCGCCGGAAGAGGATGATTTTTTTGGCGATGAGAGCGATTCGGAAGAGGCCACGCTGGCTACACCGGGGCTAGATTGGGAGAGCCAACCCCAACAGCCATCCAGCGGTGAAGAAGGTACGGGCAACGGACAACAAGGGGAGACAACGCCCCCTTCAGCGGCACCTTTGTCTGCTCCTGCCCCCACGGCGGACCAGCAGAACGGACATAACTGGACCAATGAGTTTGACTTTGATAGTTTTGACGATATTTTCAATGAAGAAGCTTTTCCCAATGAAGAAGAAGAGGAAAGTGACTTCAATGCTACCAGCGAAAGCGAGTCAGAAACGCCTTTGCCGGCGGATTTAGACCAACAAGGATATTTGCTGGATTTTGACGAGTTTGACGATATTGGCACCGACAGCAATGTGGGGACTGCGGCCGAGGACGATCGCGCCTTTAGCATGGACGAGTTTGAGGGGAATTTTGATGCTGCCCCCGAAGCGGAATCGGCGGTAGCAAGCGGCAGTGCGATCGCGGGGGGTGAAGCCAGTGATGCTTCCAGCTACGATTGGGATACCAATTCCAGTACCGAGTCTTCCGCAATCGCGGCGGATGAATTTTCCCACGTGGCGGCAGCAGCCCAAGATTTTTCGCCTGGGGGGAGCTACCAGGAACCGACGTCGGGATTGCGTACGGATACCAAAGCCATCGAACCGCCAATTCCCCGGCAAGTATCCGCCAGACAGTTGGTGACCAGTAGCATTACCGGGGCTTTCTGCGCCCTTGCGATCGCTACGGGGACCTACTTCCTTTCCTATGAAGTGGCCAATCAAGACAGCCTATCGCGGGAAGATCGCGGTGCGGTTCTGCCCAAAATTCAGCTGGCTGGTTTTATTACTTCTGTCTCCGCTGGTTTGGTGGGGGGGGCTACCACCTTTATTCTCAACCGCCGGCAAGCCAAGCGCATCCAAAAAAGCGTCCACGATTTGGGTCAGGCTTTCCACGACGTGATTCAGGGGGATTTGACCACCCGCGCCCCCGTGAGCGAAGACGAAGAATTTGGGCAGCTGGCGCGACAGTTCAACCAAATGTCCCAGGTAATTTTAAGCACCACCCGGGAAGCTCAACGGAAAGCGGAAGAACAAGAACAAGCCAAAGAAGACCTGCAACGGCAAGTGATCCGGTTGCTTGACGATGTGGAAGGGGCTGCCCGCGGCGATTTAACCGTCAAAGCAGAAGTGACAGCATCGGTGTTGGGGGCGGTTGCCGACTCCTTCAACCTCACTATTCAAAACCTGCGGGAAATCGTACAACAGGTGAAGAAAGCAGCCCGACAGGTCAGCGAAAGCTCCAAGGAAAACGAGAAATTTGCGGTCAACCTATCCTCCGATGCCCTGCGGCAGGCGGAAGAACTGGCTGCCACCCTCAATTCCGTACAGGTGATGACCGACTCCATTCAACGGGTGGCCGTGAGTGCCCGGGAAGCCGAAGAAGTGGCGCGATCGGCATCCGCTACTGCCTTGCGCGGTGGGGAAGAAGTGGAAAGCACCGTGGCGGGAATTTTGGCAATTCGGGAGACAGTAGCAGAAACCACGCGAAAAGTCAAGCGTTTGGCGGAATCTTCCCAAGAAATTTCCAAGATTGTGGCTTTGATTTCGCAAATTGCCTCCCGGACGAACTTGCTAGCCCTCAACGCCAGTATCGAAGCTGCCAGGGCTGGAGAAGCCGGACGGGGATTTGCCATCGTTGCCGACGAAGTGCGCCAGCTGGCCGATCGCTCTGCCAAATCCCTCAAAGAAATCGAGCAAATCGTGCGCCAAATTCAAAGCGAAACCGGTGCCGTGATGCAGGCTATGGAAGAAGGGACCCAACAGGTCATCGACGGCACGAAGCGGGCGGAACAAGCCAAGCGGGCGTTGGAAGATATCATTCAGGTATCCAACCGCATCGACGTTCTGGTGCGATCGATCACCGCGGATACGGTGGAACAAACCCAAACCTCCCAATCGGTGGCCCAGGTGATGCAGACCGTAGAGCTAACTGCCCAAGAAACCTCCCAGGAAGCCCAGAGGGTGTCCAAATCCCTGCAAAGCTTGGTGGGGGTTGCCCGGGACTTGCTCAATTCAGTGGAACGGTTCCGGGTGGAAGAAGATGCGGAAGAAAAACCGGCCAAACAAGAGTAGTTTCCTTTCTACCTGCCATCGGGGGATTGGCTGACCTTTTCCGCTCGGGCGCGATTCTCCGTACCAGACGCTTGGCGATCGCCACTAGACGAAAAGGAAAAACGTAAGCCAAAATAGGAGTACCCAAAGGATACAATAAGGACGAAAATTGGGAAAAATTCTCCTGTGGCACCCCACATTTGAGGCACCAATTCGGGACAGCAACCAAAGACTCATGGCTAGGGGGATAGCGTGGCTGAGCAACATCACGAACAAAGACAAGGACCAGAAGTGGGCATTGCCGAGCTGAAAAGCTTGGATGCTCTGTTTAAAAATTTAGAAACGGAATCGGAAGAGTTCGACCAAGAATGGGAAGAAGATATTTCCGACGCCCAAAGCCCGGTGGATTTTTCCGAGTTTGAGGACGAACTATCCACTGGACAGCCGGATTTTCAGTCGCTGTTGGATGTGGACAGCGAGAGCGAACAAGAGGAAGAAAGCACCGACAGCGATGACGAGGGCGCGCAAGAAGATTTTATGGGCTTGTTTGGCGACATTTTGCCTGGAGACTCGGAAAACCAAGCTGCTGCTGGGGCTACGGAACCGGCGGCACCGCTATCATCCCCATGGGGGGAAGCAGACGACGAAATTGAAGAGTTTTTAGACTTCGACGACCCATCGCCGGCAGAAGTCGCCGATGATGCCGCCAGGGAGGCGGCGGATACGAGCGATTTTGAAGATTTATTTGCGGTCAGTGACGAAGAGTCCGGCAACGAGACGCCGCAGGTTTCTCCAAGCACGACGGCAGGGGCAGCGGCGGACAAGAGCCAGCTCAGCAGTGCCCCCAGCCAGACAGCCGCCGAGAACAAACAACCATCCTCTCCACCGGTAGGGGAAGACGATTTTGAAGATTTGCTGGCGATCGCGGACGAACCCACTTCGGCAGCCAGCGGCGACTTGGGAGAGTCTGGGGAAAGCGATCGCGACAGTGGGTCCAATTTGGATTTCTTCCAAGAACTAGAATCCACCCTTTCCTCAGAAAGCGAAACCACCAGTCAAGAAACTACGACCTCTGGGGAAACTGATGAGGATTTGTGGCGTGCCATGTTTGGTAGCAGTGCCGGGGAAGATACCGAAGAACGGGTAGCCCCCTCGGCGCGTTGGACCATGAGCGATACCGATGAGGATAGCGAGGAAGACCTAGAAAGCCTGTTTAAAGACGCGGAAGAATTTGCCACCCCAGACGCCGAAGGAGAAGCCACTACCAAGGAAGAATCCGCCAACCTAGATGAAGATTGGTCGAGTTTTTGGTCCCAGGAAACGGCCGCCAACAGCAGCGAAGATCCCTGGCAGTGGGAAGCATCAGATACCGGTGCTTGGGAAGATTTGTTTGGTGGCGAAGCCTCCCCAGAAGCAACACCAGGGGCGGCTGGGGCTACAGCAAGCAGCGGCAGCTCGGATGGATTTGCCCAGCTAGAGAAGCTGCTGTCAGGAGTTCCCGCCGTCGCGATCGCTGATGACCCCGTTTTTCAAGAGTTGAGGACCCTATTGGGAGAGACCCCCCCAGGGGAAACCACACCATCGGCAACCGGCAGCGAAACCGCGGCCCCAAGCTCAAGCACTGCTGAAGAGAGTGCCAGCAGCCAGGCAACGCCCACCGAAGTGCCCAAAAAACAGGAAGATATTCCCGACGAAGACCTGGAGAAACTCTTACACGCGGCGGAGGGCAACATTGCCGCCAGCAATACCCGCCCCACCGGTCGTTCCAGTGGCGGTGGCGATACGCAACCCACCAGACGCAATCGGGCATTCGAGCAAACCATGCGGGTGCCCATCAAACAGTTGGACAATCTGAGCAACTTGGTTGGGGAGTTGGTGGTCAACCGCAACAGCTTGGAACAAAACCAAGAACGCCTGCGCCAGTTTTTGGATAACTTGCTCCACCAGGTGCAAAACTTGGGGGATGCCGGACAGCGGATGCAGGATCTCTACGAGCGATCGCTGCTGGAAATTTCCCTGCTCTCTAGCAACCGGAGTGCCTACGGACAGTACCAAAGTAACGAATCCAAACAATCTGCTTCCCAAGATAGCCAGCAAGAGCAAGAAAGCAACGACGGCGATGAAAACAACAACGGTTCGCGGAACAAGCACCATTCCGGGGAAGAATTCGACGCCCTGGAAATGGACCGGTTTACTGGTTTCCATACCCTATCCCAAGAAATTATCGAGCTGATCGTACGGGTACGGGAAGCCTCCTCCGACATTGTCTTCTTGGTAGATGAAACCGAGCAGGTAACGCGGCAGCTGCGGCAAATTACCACCCAAGTCCAAGAAGGCTTGACGCGATCGCGCATGGTGCCTTTCGCCCAAACCGCCGACCGCTTGCCCCGCGGCGTCCGAGATAACGCCAAGAAATTTGGCAAAAAAGTGGAACTGGTGGTGGAAGGTCGCGACACCCTCATCGACAAAATGCTGGTGGAACAGTTGTACGACCCCATCACCCACCTGGTTAACAACGCCGTTGCCCACGGTATTGAAACTCCCGACCAGCGCGAACGCAATGGCAAATCCCCCGTCGGTCGCATCACCATTCGTGCTTTCCACCAAGGCAACCAAACCGTCATTTCTGTAGCCGACGACGGTGCCGGCATCAACTCCGAAAAAGTGAAAACCAAAGCCCTGCAAAAAGGAGTCATTACCCAAGAACAAGCCAACAAAATGCCCCGCAACGAGCTGTACAACCTGCTCTTTTTACCAGGGTTTACCACTAAAGACAGCGCCGACGATTTAGCCGGTCGCGGTGTGGGCATGGACGTGGTTCGCACCAAACTTAGCGAACTGCGAGGGCACATCAGCACCGATTCTGCCCTGGGCAAAGGCACCACTTTCACCATTCGCTTGCCTTTGACCCTGAGCATTTCCAAAGCTCTATGCTGTATCAACGACCGCGCCCGCATTGCCTTCCCCATCGATGGTGTAGAAGACACCATTGAAATAAGCAAAAACCAAATCGAAACCGACTCGAAAAACGGCGGTTCCTACGTTGCCTGGCGCGACCTCTCCATTCCGTACAAATCTTTGAAAGAACTGTTGGTGTACCAACGACCTTTGGGGCGTAGTTCTGTCTACAGCGGTCACGACGAAGACGAAGAGCAAATTTCTGTCGTCATTTTGCGCAGTGCCGGCAATTACCTGGCTGTGAAAGTCGATCAAGTTCTGGGAGAACAGGAAATCGTAATCAAACAGCTAGAAGGTCCGGTTCCCAAACCCGTAGGCATTGCCGGTGCCACAGTTATGGGGGATGGCAAAATTGTTGCTATTGCCGACGTTTTGGAACTCATCGACCTAGCTTGCGGACGCCGTCGCAGCGAACCTGTGGGCACCCTTTGGGAAGAACCGCAATCCGCAGAACCCAGCGAACCCGAAGCCACCACCGAAAAAGCCGAACCAACAGTTTTGATTGTGGACGACTCGATTACCGTACGCGAGTTGCTTTCCATGACCTTCAAAAAAGCCGGATACCGAGTTCAACAAGCCCGCGATGGCAAGGAAGCTTGGGAGAAAATGCGTTCGGGAATTCCTTGCGATTTGGTCTTCTGCGACATCGAAATGCCGCGCATGGATGGTTTGGAATTGCTCTCGCGCATGCAGAAAGATTCCCAACTCAGCGATTTGCCCATCGCCATGCTTACTTCCCGCGGTGCCGACCGTCACCGGCAAATGGCTATGCAAATGGGGGCGAAGGGATACTTCACCAAACCCTATCTGGAAGAAACGCTTTTGGAAGCTGCCCAACGCATGTTGCGCGGAGAAAGCTTGGCAAATACATAACGAAATCCAAATTTTCCCTTTCTACGAAATAGCAGGCAATGAAATTTTTCTCTTGCCTGTTTTTTACTTTGAAACTGTTGGTAGTTATACCAAATCCGATATTGCTAAACCACAAACATAACCCGAACCGTCCCCCTTGTAAAGCAGGGCTGTTTCATTTTCGGGGGGAAATTCTAAAAAAAAAGCGACCGTTGCCATAGTAAAATTGGGCGGTCGCTACTTTCAAGTACTTATGGAAAGTTTAATTCAATTTTTGAAACAAGTCAAGGAACATCGTTGTT